>NZ_JBSFRH010000014.1:0-125200 GCF_053589135.1 Rhodococcus sp. NPDC003382 | reverse complement strand
GCCCCGAACCCGCTGCACGAGCAGCGGGATCGGGGCCGCGCGTTCCGGACCCCTTGGGGTCAGAGTGCATCCGTGCCTCGTTCTCCGGTGCGGACTCGGATCACCGACTCGACGGGGGTGACCCAGACCTTTCCGTCACCGATCTTCCCGGTCCGCGAGGCCTCGACGATCGTCTCGACCACCTTGTCCACGGCGGCGTCGTCGACGACGACCTCGACGCGCACCTTGGGCACGAAGTCGACCGAGTACTCGGCCCCGCGGTAGACCTCCGTGTGGCCCTTCTGGCGTCCGTACCCCTGGACCTCGCTGACGGTCATGCCAAGCACGCCCGCCTGCTCGAGACCCGCCTTCACGTCTTCGAGGGTGAACGGTTTGACAATTGCCGTGATCAGCTTCATTTCCTCTTCCTTCCCAAGTCTCTGCCGTGCCGCTACTTCGTCTTCTTATCTCACCGGAGCGCCGAGACGAAGTCGTATGCGGATTCCGCGTGCTCCGACTCGTCGATGCCGCGCGCCTCTTCCTCGGGCGACACACGCCAGCCGAGCGGCTTGAGCGCGAATGCGATCACGGCGGTGACGATGGCGGTGAACACCACGGCGACCAGGGCGATCACGATCTGCACGACCAGCTGCTTGTAGTCGCCGCCGTAGAACAGGCCGGTCTCGGTGGCGAGGAAGCCGATACCGATGGTGCCCCACAGGCCGGAGACCAGGTGCACGCCGACGACGTCGAGCGAGTCGTCGTAGCCGAACTTGAACTTCAGGCCGACCGCGAGGGCGGACAGCACACCGGCGACGACACCGAGGGCGATGGAGCCGACCGGGCTCAGCGCGCCGGCCGCGGGGGTGATGGCGACGAGACCGGCGACGGCACCGGAGGCGGCACCGAGGCTGGTGGCCTTGCCGTCCCGGATGCGCTCGGTCAGGAGCCAGCCGAGGATCGCGGAAGCGGTCGCGGTGGTGGTGTTGACCCAGGCCAGGCCGGCGACACCGTCGGCGGCGAACGCGGAACCGGCGTTGAAGCCGAACCATCCGAACCACAGGAGCGCGGCGCCGAGCATCACGAACGGCAGGTTGTGCGGACGCATCGCGACCGTGCCGAAGCCGGCGCGCTTGCCGATGACCAGGGCGAGAACCAGAGCGGCCATACCGGCGTTGATGTGCACGACGGTGCCACCGGCGAAGTCGATCGGGGCGACCGCGGCGGTCAGGCCACCTTCACCGTCGTCGACCGTGCCGAACAGCTTCGCGGCGATGCCGTCCTCGGAAGCGGACAGGAGGCCGCCACCCCACACCATGTGGGCGAGCGGGAAGTACGCGAAGGTCACCCACAGGCCGGAGAACGCGAGCCACGTTCCGAACTTCACGCGCTCGGCGAGAGCGCCGGAGATGAGCGCGGTGGTGATGATTGCGAAGGTGACCTGGAAACCGATGTCGATGATCTGCGGGTAGTCGCCGAGGCCGGGGAGGAATCCACCCTCCTCGTCGTAGATCGCGCCCTGGAGACCGAAGAATTCGAACGGGTTGGCGAAGATGCCGCCGACACTCTCGGTGCCGTAGGACATCGACCAGCCCCACAGAACGTAGATCACGCCGATCACAGCCATGGCGCCGAACGACATCATCATCATGTTCAGCACCGACTTGGCGCGCGACATGCCGCCGTAGAAGAACGCCAAGCCCGGTGTCATCAGCAGCACCAGCGAGGCCGCCATCAGCATCCATGCTGCGTCGCCGGTGTTCACCACTTCCTCCACTTGCAACCTCCCTAGATACCGCGCCGGTCAGCGCGTGATTGAGGAAAGCTTGCTGCCGAGATGTTTCCGTGGAAGCGCCGTGTTGTTTCCACGAAGTGAACGGGATCCCGCTTCGTGTTTCTTCTCTGTTTCCCGGTTTGCGTTCTTCGTCCGAAGCGTCCGAAAAATGGGAAAAACCGCGCGCGACACGGGTTCCGCGCACCCCTGCCGGGGATGCGGATCGTATCGTCGCGCGGCTTCCCTTTCGCCGTCGACTGCGACGAGCGGGCGTCCGCTCAGCCGAGCAGAGCGTCCACGAAGGCGCCCGGTTCGAATGGCGCCAGGTCGTCGGCACCCTCCCCGAGACCCACGAGCTTCACCGGCACACCCAGTTCGTGCTGGACCTGGAAGACGATGCCACCCTTGGCGGTCCCGTCGAGTTTCGTCAGGACGACACCGGTGATGTCGACGACCTCCGCGAACACGCGGGCCTGCGTGAGCCCGTTCTGACCGATCGTCGCGTCGAGCACGAGCAGGACCTCGTCGACCGCGGCCTTCTTCTCGACGACCCGCTTCACCTTCCCGAGTTCGTCCATCAGACCGGTCTTGGTGTGGAGCCGCCCGGCGGTGTCGATGAGCACGGCGTCGACCCCGTTCTCGATGCCGCGGGAGACGGAATCGAACGCGACGGCCGCGGGGTCACCGGCCTCCTTGCCGCGCACCACCTCGGCGCCGACGCGCTCTGCCCAGGTCTGCAGCTGATCGGCGGCGGCGGCACGGAACGTGTCGGCGGCACCGAGGAGCACGCGGCGCCCGTCGGCGACGAGCACGCGCGCCAGCTTGCCGGTCGTGGTGGTCTTGCCGGTGCCGTTGACACCGACGACCAGCAGGATGGACGGGTGGTCGTCGTGTGGCAACGCCCGGATGGACCGATCCAGCTCGGGGTGCAGTTCGTCGACGAGCACGTCACGCAGGACCGCGCGCGCGTCGGCCTCGGTGCGCACGTTGCGCGCGGCCATCTCGTGCCGCAGTCGCTCGACGATCTTGGTGGTGGTCGCGGCACCGAGGTCGGCGATGAGGAGGGTGTCCTCGATCTCCTCCCACGAGTCCTCGTCGAGGTCGCCGCCGCCGAGCAGGCCGAGCAGGCTCTTGCCCATCGCCGACTGGGAGCGGGCCAGCCGGCCACGCAGCCGGTCGAGGCGACCGGCGGTCGGAGCGATCTCCTCGATCGCGGGTGCGGGGGCGGTCTCCGGCGCGGCGGTCTCCGGCACGGCGGTCTCCGGCGCGGTCACGACCTCGGGCTCGATCACCTCGGGCTCGGGCGTGACCACTTCCGGTTCCGGCGCGGCCACCTCGGTTTCCGGCACGGTCTCCGCCGGAGCAGTCTCGGTCGGCGCTGTCTCGGCCGGGGCAGTCTCGGCCGGGGCGGTCTCCGCGACCGGCGCCTCGGTCACGGCCTCGGCGGGTGCTTCCTCGGGAGCGGGCGCTACCTCGGTGGGTGCTTCCTCCGCGACCTCTTCCGGCGCAGGCGCAGGCGCAGGCGCGGGCGCCGGGACCGGCTTGGGAGCGGGCGGCGCCTCGGTGACCTCCTGCGGCAGCTTGACCGTCGGAGGTTCCGGCCGCGGTGCGGGCGCCGGCCGTTCGACGGGTTTCGGCGCCGTCGCGGTCGAACCCTGACTGAAGGAGAACCCGCTCTGGGCCTTGTACCCACCGGATCGGTCCTTGGGTTCGGCCTCGATCTCCTTGGTCGGCGTCGAGGTCAGCGACACCTGCCGCCTGCGGTACAGCGTCAGACCGACGACGAGTGCGACGAGGACGACCGCCAAGACGGCCGCGATGATTATCCAGGCTGCGGTACTCACGCACCCATACTGTCAGGCCCCACCGCGGGTTTCAGGCGCGGGGAACGAGATCACCGCCCGTGGCGTGCTCCTCGGCGACGTCCGTGTTGGTGCCGTTCACGTCCTGACCACCCACATCCTGACCACCGACATCCCGACCTCGCAGCCGCTGTGAGATCACCCGGGTGATGCCGTCGCCGCGCATGCTCACGCCGTACAGCGCGTCGGCGATCTCCATGGTGGGCTTCTGATGCGTGATCACGATCAGCTGCGACTTCTCCCGCAACTGTTCGAACAGGCCGATCAGACGACGCAGGTTCGTGTCGTCGAGGGCGGCCTCCACCTCGTCCATGACGTAGAACGGGGACGGCCGGGCGCGGAAGATCGCCACGAGCATCGCGACCGCCGTCAGGGACTTCTCGCCACCGGACAGCAGCGACAGGCGCTTGACCTTCTTGCCCGGTGGCCGCGCCTCGACCTCGATACCGGTGGTGAGCATGTCCGACGGGTCGGTGAGCACCAGCCGGCCCTCACCGCCGGGGAACAGCTTCGCGAAGACCTGCTCGAATTCGCGTTCCACGTCGGCGTACGCCTCGGTGAACACCTGCAGGATGCGCGCGTCGACCTCCGCGACCACCGACAGCAGGTCCTTGCGGGCGTTCTTGACGTCCTCGAGCTGGGTGGCCAGGAAGTTGTAGCGCTCCTCCAGCGCCGCGAACTCCTCGAGAGCGAGCGGATTGACCTTGCCGAGCGTCGCCAGGTCCTTCTCGGCCCGCTTGGCGCGGCGCTCCTGGGTGGCCCGGTCGTACGGGACCGGCTGCGGTGCGACCACCTGTTCGCCGCGCTCGCGGGCCTGCTCGTACTCGGCGATCTCCAGCGGGCTCGGCGGCATCGGGACGTCGGGACCGTACTCGGCGATGAGGTCGTCGAGGCCGATGCCGTGCTGCTCGAGGATGGTCTGTTCGAGTTGTTCGATCCGCAGCGCCGCCTGCGCGCGGGCCACCTCGTCGCGGTGCACGGCGTCGGTGAGCTGGTCGCGCTGTGCCGTCAGGTCGCGGACCAGTTCCTTGACGCGGTCGAGTTGCTCGGTGCGTTCGGCGCGCTGGCGGGTGAGGGTGTCGCGGTGCTCGAGCGCGGCGGCGACCACCTCGTCCAGGTGCGCCGCGACCCGGGCACCGGATTCCGCGACCGCGGCGGCGACGGCCGCGGCCTGCTTGCGGGCGCGCATCGCGCGTTCGGCGCGGGCACGGGCCTCACGTTCGGCCTGCGCGGCGCGACGCAGCGAGTCGGCCTTGCCGCGCAGGGCCTCGGCGCGTTCCTCCGCGGTGCGCGCCGCAAGCCGGGCTTCGACCTCGACAGCTCGGACCTCGGCGAGCGCGGCGGCCGCGACCTCGCGTTCCGCCGCGGTCGAATCGGTGCCGGTGTCGTCGCCGGTGCCGGATTGTTCGCTCTCGGCCCGGCGCAGGCGTTCCTCGAGTTCGACGAACTTCTCGCGTGCCGCGTCGCGTTCCGCTTCCGCCTTGGCGCGCTGCGCGGCGAGCCGGTCGGATTCGGCGTGAGCGTTGCGCGCGGCCTGTCCGAGCCGGCCGAGCTGCTCGTACACCGCGGACATCTCGGCGTCCGACTCGTTGAGCGCGGCGAGGGTCTGTTCGGCGATCTCGGCACGCGAGGCCTGCTCGGCGAGCGCCCCGGCCAGCGCGGCGGCGAGGTCCTCGGAGCGGCGAACGGCCTGCTCGAGTGCGCGTTCGGAGGTTTCGATCGCGGCCTGGATCTCGAGGGTGCTGGGCGCGCGGTCGGAGCCGCCGAGCACCCAGCCGGCACCGGCGAGGGCACCGGCGCGGGTGACGGCACGCAGCTCCGGACGCCGGGCGCACAGGTCGGTGGCGGCGGCGAGATCGTCGACGACGACGGTGCGTGCGAGCAGTGCGTCGACGCCGCCGCGCAGGTCGGCGGGGCAGGAGACGACGTCGCGTGCCCACCGCGCACCGGCCGGCAGATCACCGCCGTCCTCGGAGGCGGCACCGCCGGCGGCGACGAGTGCGACACGACCCTGATCGGCGGCATCGAGAGCGGCGACCGCGGCGAGGGCGGACTGGATCGACTCGGCGGCGACCGCGTCGGCAGCCGGACCCAGCGCCGCGGCGACCGCGGTCTCGTAGCCGGGTTCCACCTGCAGCCGCTCCGCCAGCGGCCCGAGCAGACCCGCGTCGGGTCGGTGTTCGAGGAGCCAGGCGGCGCCGTCCTTGCGTTCGAGGCCCATGGACAGCGCTTCGATGCGCGCGCCGAGGGACGCGACCTCCTTACCGGCGGCACGCTCGGCGTCCTGCAGTTCCTTGACGCGTTCGTCGGCGATGCGCAGCGCTTCGAGCGCGCGCTCGTGCTGGGCGTCGGCGTCGATCTCCCCGGCGTCGAGATCGTCGATGCGGGCCTGCGCGGTCTCGAACTCGGCCTGCGCCGCGACACCGCGCAGCCGGGCCTCCTCGATGGCGACGGTCAGCCGCGCGACTTCGGCGTCGATCGATTCGGCGCGGGTGCGCATCGTGTCGACCTGGCCGGACAGCCGGGCGAGGCCTTCGCGGCGGTCGGCGACGGCACGCACCGCAGCCAGATGCGCCCGTTCCGCGGTGGCGGCCGCCTCCTCCTGCACGGCGAGCTGTTCCCGGGCGGCCTCGAGGGTGCCGTGGGCGATCTCGACGGCCTCGAGGAGTTCGGCCTCCTCTTCCGCGATGCGGTCGGCGCGGGCCTCCATCTCGTCGGGGTCCTGCCCGGACCGGGCGACCGGGGCTTCGTCGAGGTGGCGGGCCCGTTCCTGTGCGATGCGCACGGTCGCCCCGAGCCGTTCGGCGAGCGCGGACAACCGGAACCAGGTCTGGGAGGCCGCTTCGGCGCCCGGGGTCAGGCGCGCCACGGCCTGCTCGTGCCGGGCGAGTTCGGCGTTCGCCTCGTCCAGCGCGGCCAGGACGTGGTCGAGGCGTTCACGGACGATGCGTTCCTGCTCGTCCTGTCCGGCGAACTCGGCACGCCGGGTGACCAGATCGTCGGCGGCCAGCCGGAGCCGCGCGTCGCGCAGGTCCGCCTGGATGGTCTGGGCGCGCCGCGCGACCTCGGCCTGACGTCCGAGCGGTTTGAGCTGGCGGCGCAGCTCCGCGGTCAGGTCGGTCAGGCGCGCGAGGTTCGCCTGCATCGCGTCGAGCTTGCGGACCGCCTTCTCCTTGCGGCGGCGGTGCTTGAGGACCCCGGCGGCCTCCTCGACGAAGGCACGCCGGTCCTCGGGACGCGACTCGAGGATCGCGGAGAGCCGGCCCTGCCCGACGATGACGTGCATCTCGCGGCCGATGCCCGAGTCGGAGAGCAGTTCCTGCACGTCCATGAGGCGGCACGAGGTGCCGTTGATCTCGTACTCGCCGGCACCGTCGCGGAACATGCGGCGGGTGACGGACACCTCGGAGTATTCGATGGGCAGCGCGCCGTCGCTGTTGTCGATGGTCAAGGTGACCTCGGCGCGGCCCAGCGGCGGGCGGCCGGCGGTGCCGGCGAAGATGACGTCCTGCATCTTGCCGCCGCGCAGCGCCTTGGCGCCCTGCTCCCCCATCACCCAGGTCAGGGCGTCGACCACGTTCGACTTTCCGGAGCCGTTGGGTCCGACGACACAGGTGATGCCGGGTTCGAAACGCAGAGTCGTCGCGGACGCGAAGGACTTGAAGCCCTTGAGCGTCAGACTCTTCAAATACATGAGGAAAAACCCTACCTGCGCGCTACCGCTCGACGAATCCGGTCAGATCTCCGCGTGCCGGTTCCCACGATTCGACGACGAGCCGCACCTCGCCGGGGGTCTGCCCGGAACGCAGCCACGCGAGGAGGCGTTCGAGTGCGGGACGCGGTCCTTCCGCGATGACGAGCACCCGGCCGTCCGGGTGGTTGGTGGCGTGCCCGACGAGACCGAGTTCGAGGGCCCGGGCCCGGGTGAACCACCGGAAGCCCACACCCTGCACGCGTCCGTGCACCCACGCGGTCAGACGTTCGGCCGAGCCGGATGCAGGGGTGGTCACGGTTGCCTCCTCTTCCTCTATCCGGCCGCGGGGCGTGCGGCGCGGACGGTGCCGTCGAAACCGGTGGTGTAGATGGTGTTCGGATCCCAGCCCGGTCCTGCGCCGAACGCGACCGACGAGACGAGCGGGATGCCCTCCGCGACGCGGCAGGTCTCCCCGGTCTCCGGGTCGACGCGCAGGATCGCGCCGGCCAGGTTCAGGGCGATGTACAGCGCGCCGTCCGGTCCGAGCGTCAGGTCGTCCGGTGCCTGCAGCAGGCCGGGTCCGGGCAGGTCGATGCTGCGCACCGGCCCGGTGAGGTCGCCGGCGTCGAGGACGTGCAGCCGGTTGACGCCTTCGAACGTGGTGACGGTGTAGACGGTCTCGCCGTCGACCTCGATGCCGTTGACAGAGCCGAGGTCGGTCCGCAGCACGGCGCCCTCGCCACCTCCGGCCGGAACGTGGGACAGGCCCACCGCGCCCAGGTCGCGCGACGTGAGGAACGAACCGTCGTGGAGCACACCGAGACCGTTCGGCATGACCAGTCCGGTCGCGACGGTGCGGCGTTCGCCGGTGTCCAGGTCGACGGCGTCGATGGTGCCGTCGGGCGTGTCGGCGAGCCCGGCCGCGGTGGTGTTGCCGACGTTCAGGTAGGCGGTGGCGCCGTCGACGACGATGCCGCCCGGCCCGGTGACGTCGTCCAGGACCGTGTCGACCGTGCCGTCGGGTGCGACCCGCCGCAGCGCGCCGTCGCCGGCGAGGGTGCCGTCGGAGACGAGCAGCCCACCGCGCCCGTCGAATGCCAGATTCTCGAGCACCCCGAGTGCGGACGTCACCGTGGTGACGGTGCGCGGTGCGCAGGCTGCCGGTTCGGCGGTCGCCGACGGCACCGCGACCGTTCCCAGGAGGACGGTCACGGCCGCAGCCCCGACCGCGATCCGTATCTCGTTGTTCCCCATCTGCTCCCCCCTCCGAGCTACTGCCTGCGACCGATCACGAGTCCGCGGTGATCGTCAGGCTCACCTTCGTGCCGGACTTGAGGGTACGGCCGACGGTGCACACCTTGTCGACGGACCGCTCGACCAGCGTGAGCAGGCGCTGCTGCGCGTCGGCGTCGAGTTCGGACAGGTCGAGGATCATCTCCTCCTCGAGGTGCGGGTACACCTCGTTCTCCCGGTCCGCGGGGCCGGAGACCTTGATGGTGGCCTCGTAGTCGTCGCCGAGCCGGCGCGACAGCGGGAAGTCGGAGCTCATGCCGGAGCAGGCGGCAAGCGCGATCTTCAACAGCTCACCGGGGGTGAACACACCCTCGACGGTCTCGGAGCCGATGAGCACTTCGGCGCCGCGCGAGCTGCGTCCCGTGTAGCGGCGGGTGCCGGTGCGCTCGACCCACAGTTCGGTGGGCGGGGTGTCGGGAGTCTGGTCAGCCATGGCTCGAATCCTGCCACGGCGCACCGACGGCACCGTCACCGAGGACCGTCGGAGTCCGATCGAGGACACCGGAACGGGTCGAGGCGGGATCCGGCGGCGACGATTTCCGTGGCCACGGGCACCAGCGGGATGTTGCGCTTCTGCGACAGGCACCGAGCAGCGGATTCGGCGTGCGCCGGGAAGGGAACCCTGGGGCCGGACGTCCTACGGCGCTGTGCCGTCATCGCGTCCGTCGCCCGGGTCGCGAACCGAGGAGCGAGAATGAGGTACCTGTCCGACGGTGAACATCGGCGCCGGTTCCTGGCCGCGGTGCGCGCCACCGGACTGTCCCTCGAAGAACTCTGGCTGCGCTACTTCGGCCTCGGCGGCGACGCCGGCAAGATCGAGATCGACGCGTATCTGAGCGGTCTGGCACCGTTGTCGTCGCTGCAGCACGATCTGCTGGCGCACGCGATCAACGAGCGGCTCGACGAGATCGCGCCGCCGCGCGCCCCCTATGCCGAGGAACTCGTCCGGCCGACGGAGCCCACGCCGTCGGAAGCCGGGGACGACGTCGACACCGGTGACGGACAGGATTCGGAACCCGGGTCCGGTTCTTCCGACGCTTCCGATGAGTGACGCAGCGCAGCCGCGGTACGTCAGATTCGACGAACCCGCGGGCGGGGCTGGCACTTGGGGCAACTGTAGGACGAGCGGTTCATGAACTTCTCGCGGCGGATCGCGGAGCCGCACCGCGAGCACGGCCGGTTCTCCTGGCCGTACACGTCCAGGGAACGGTCGAAATAGCCGGATTCACCGTTGACGTTGACGTAGAGCGCGTCGAACGACGTACCGCCCTGCGCGAGTGCCTCCCCCATCACCTCATGCGCCGCCGCCAGCACCGCCTTCAGCTTGGGCCGCGACAACGTGTCGGTGATCCGGTTTCCGTGAAGCTTTGCCCGCCACAAGGATTCGTCCGCGTAGATGTTGCCGACACCGGAGACGACGGTCTGGTCGAGCAGCGCGCGCTTGATCTCGGTGTGCTTGTCCCGCAGGACCTTCACGACCGCGTCGGCGTCGAATCGGGGATCCATGGGGTCGCGGGCGATGTGCGCCACCGGCACCGGCAGCAGGTCGCCGTCGACCTCCACGAGCGGGGCGAGCGCCCAGCCGCCGAAGGTCCGCTGGTCCACGAACCGCAGATCCGCGCCGTTGTCCAGCACGGCGCGGATGCGCAGGTGCTTCTCGTCGGCGACGGACGGCGGCTGCACGAGCATCTGACCGCTCATGCCCAGATGCACGACGAGCGCCATGTCGGCGGGCTCGAGCACCAGCCAGAGATACTTGCCGCGTCGCTGCACGTCGACGAGCGTCTGCCCGGTCAGCTGGAGCGCGAGATCGCGCGGACCGGGTTCGTGCCGGCGCACCGCACGCGGATGCAGCACCTGCACGGATTCGATCGCCGCACCGAGCACATGCTCGTGCAGACCACGGCGGACCACCTCGACCTCGGGGAGTTCGGGCACCGCGGATCAGTTCTGTTCGGTGTCGGTCTCGTCGTTCCCGGCGACCGCGTCGCCGGCATCGGAGGTCGCGCCGTCGGTCAGCGCCTGCCACGCCGCGGCCGCCGCCTTCTGCTCGGCTTCCTTCTTGGTGCGACCGACGCCGACGCCGTACGGAGAACCGGCGACGAGCACCGTCGCCGTGAATTCCTTGTCGTGGTCCGGGCCCGTCGCGGAGATCTCGTAGACGGGGACACCCACACCGCGTTCGGCGGTGAGTTCCTGCAGGCTGGTCTTCCAGTCCAGTCCGGCTCCGAGCCGCGGACCGCGCTCGAGGAGATCGGCGAACAACCGGAGCACGACGCTGCGCGCGACGTCGATGCCGTGTTCGAGATGGACTGCGCCGAGCAGCGATTCCATGCCGTCGGCGAGAATGCTGGCCTTGTCGCGGCCGCCGGTCAGTTCCTCACCCTTGCCCAGCAACAGGTGCACACCGAGACCACCCTCGCCGAGACCACGGGCGACCTCCGCGAGCGCGTGCATGTTCACCACGCTCGCACGGATCTTGGCGAGTTCGCCCTCGGACCGGTCCGGGTGCGTGAGGTAGAGCTTTTCCGTGACGGTGAGGCCGAGAACCGCGTCGCCGAGGAACTCGAGGCGCTCGTTGGTCGGCAGTCCCCCGTTCTCGTAGGCGTACGACCGGTGCGTGAGCGCCAGCCGCAGCAGTTCGGGGTCCAGTGTCACGCCGAGGGCGGCGAGGAGAGATGCGTGATCCTCCTCGCCGCCCACGGACGGTGTATTCATCGACTTGTTCGCCACGATGCCTACCGAATCAGACGGCAGCGGTCACCTGACGGCCGTTGTACGTGCCGCACGACGGGCACGCCACGTGAGGCAGCTTCTTCTCGCCACAGCCGCGGTTCGGGCAGGTGACGAGGGTCGGCGCAGTGGTGTTCCACTGGCTGCGCCGCGACCGGGTGTTGGAACGCGACATTCTGCGCTTGGGGACGGCCACGTCTACTTCTCCTCGTTGTTCTTGCTGTCAGGTGCACTGCTGGGTTCTTCGGATCCTGCGCCGATGGCAGCTGCCAACCCAGCCCAGCGAGGATCGATTATTTCATGCCCGTGCCCGGATTCCGCAATCGCCAGGCGAATGCCGCATTCCGGGCACAGTCCCGCGCAGTCGTCGCTACACAACGGCCGCAGCGGAAGCTCCAGTCCGACGGCGTCGACGATGACCGGCTCCAGGTCGATCTCGTCGTCCACCATCCGGTAGACCTCGTCCTCCTCGGTGGTCTGTTCCGTGACGCTGTTCGGGTAGGCGAACAACTCCGTGAGATACAGGCCAACCGAGCCGGTGAACGGCTCGAGGCACCGCGAGCACTCGCCGACGGTCTCGGCGCGGACGGTGCCCGTCACGAGCACGCCCTCCGACACCGCCTCGAGCCGCAGATCGAGTTCCACATCCGTGCCCTCTTCGATCGCGACGAGGTCGAGACCGATACGCGAGGGCGACGGGACGACCCGGCTCACCGTTCGCATCGAGCCCGGGCGACGGCCGAGAGAGATCACGTCCAGCACAAGACCCTCGTCCCGGGCGGGACGAGACGCACTGTGATGACGGGAAGACACGGCAACTCGCTTTCGGATCGACGGCACGAAGCCGTCAGTTGTACTGGGCAACCCCTCAATGGTACGCGACGCGGCGCGCCACAGGGAAATCCGCCCGGTGCGCGAGTTCAGCGGCGGCGTTCGGCGCGCCAGTCCGCCTCCGCGTAGTCCGGGGCCCCGGCGGTGCGCAACTGCTGCCGGCCCCGCCCGACCGAGCGAAGCGTCGTGTTGAGGATCTCCTCGAAATCGGCGAGTTTGCCGTCGACGTACTCGTCGCATTCGGTGCGCAACCGGTCCGACTCCGCGTGGGCGCTGTCGATCACCCGCGCCGACTCGGCGTGCGCCGCCTGCACGACCTCGGTCTGGGACACCAGCCGTGCCTGCTCGGCTTCACCGTCCGCGACGGCCCGCTCGTAGGACGCCTTCCCGGACTCGATCATGCGGTCCGCCTCGGCCCGGGCCCGGCCGGTGAGGGCCTCGTACTGCCGCTTGGCCTCGGCGACGGTGTCGTCGGCTTCGGCGCGCGCGTCCTGGACCAGTTCGTCGGCGTGTGCCCGCGCCTCCTGCACCATCCGGTCGGCCTGGGCCTTCGCGTCGGCGAGCATGCGGTCGGCGTCCGCCCGGGCCCGCTCGAGCAGTTCCCGCGCCTCTTCGTCGGCGTCGCCGACGGTCTTGTCCGCCAGGGCCCGCGCGTCGCCGACCAGACGGTCACGGTGGTCGAGGACGTCCTGCGCGTCGTCCAGCTCGCGGGGCAGCGCGTCCCGTACGTCGTCGAGGAGTTCGAGAACGTCCCCTCGCGGGACCACGCAACTCACGGTCATCGGCACACCACGTGCTTCCTCGACGATCGCGACAAGTTCGTCGAGTGCCTCGAAAACCCGATACACGCCCAACCCCATTCCTCGTCCGGTCCGGCCGGTGCGGCCGCGGCCCGCTGCCAGTCTGCCGCAGGTGGCGCGGTGCGGCGCGACCCTCGGGGGCGTGTCGGCGAACCCGGTGCCCGTGTTGTCGAAACCGTTATCCGGCGGACGTGATCCGGACTACTTGCCCGCGGCCCGTTCGGCGATCCGCGCGAGCAGCCGCTTGTGCACCGTCGCGGGCAGCATGTCCGCGACGTCGCCGCCGTAGGTCGCGACCTCCTTGACGAGCGAGCTCGACAGGTAGCTGTACGCGGGATTGGTTGCGACGAACAGGGTGTCGACGCCGGTGAGCTTGTGGTTCATCTGCGCCATCTGCAGCTCGTAGTCGAAGTCGTTGGCGCCGCGCAGCCCCTTGACGATCGCGGTGATGCCGTTTGCCTTCGCGTAGTCGACGAGCAGACCCTGCCAGGCGTCGACGCGGACGTTGCCGAGATGCGAGGTGGCCTCGGCCAGCATCTCGAGGCGCTCGGGCACGGTGAACATGCCCTGTTTGTTCGGGTTGACCAACACGGTGACGACGACCTCGTCGAACTGCAGTGCGGTTCGGCTGATGACGTCGAGATGTCCGTTGGTGACAGGGTCGAAGGATCCAGGACAGACGGCGCTGCTCATGATTCAGAACCGTAGCAGGTGGCGACCTCGATCCGGGTCTCCCCGTACTTGCGGACGCGCCCCGCCTCGAGGGCTTCCGGCCACACCGTTTCCGGTGACCGCGAGGACCGTTCGAGCACGACCACCGAACCGTCCCCGACCCATCCGCCGTCGACGAGAGCGGTCAGCACCCGGGACACGGCGTCCTCGTCGATCGCGTACGGCGGATCCGCCAGCACGAGGTCGTAGACGCGGTCCGGGGTGCCGGCCAGCACGGTCGACACCGGTGCCGCGCGCAGCACGGCCCCGGGCAGCCCGACCTCGGCGATGTTCTGCCGGACCACGGCCGCGGCCTTGGCGTCGGACTCGACGAGCAGCACGTGCGCGGCGCCCCGCGACAGGGCCTCGAGACCGAGGGCACCGGATCCCGCGTAGAGGTCCAGTACCGCGGCCCCGTCCAGGTCCATCCGCGCATCGAGCGAACTGAACACTGCCTCGCGGACACGTTCGGAGGTGGGCCGGGTACCGCGGGGCGGCACCTTCAGGCGCCGCCCCCCGGCCCGGCCCGCGACGATCCGTGTCACTCGGCGCTTTCCTCGGTGGACACCACCACCAGCAGATCGCCACCCTCGACCTGCTGGACACCACCGATCGCGAGGCGGGTGATCTGCCCACCGCGCGGCGCGGTGATCGCCGCTTCCATCTTCATGGCCTCGATCGTGGCGACGGTGTCACCCGCGGCGACCTTGTCGCCCTCACCGACGACGAGGGTGACGGTGCCGGCGAACGGCGCGGCCACGTGTCCGGGGTTGCTCCGGTCGGCCTTCTCCGCCGCCGGGACCTCGCTGGCGATGGACCGGTCGCGCACGGAGACCGGACGCAGCTGTCCGTTGAGGATGCACATCACGGTCCGGAAGCCGCGTTCGTCGGCGTCCGAGATCGCCTCGAGGCCGATGAGCAGTTCGACGCCCTTGTCGAGCTTGACGCGGTGCTCCTCACCCTGGCGAAGGCCGTAGAAGAACTGGTTCGCCGACAGTTCGGAGGTGTCGCCGTAGGCGTCGCGGTGCTCTTCGAACTCGCGGGTCGGGGCCGGGAACAGCAGCCGGTTGAGGGTGCTGCGACGCTCGAGCGAGCTGCCGCCGAGCGCCTTCTCGTCCTCCGGCGCGAGCTGCGCTTCGGCCTTCGGTTCGCCGCGGCCGGCCAGGGCCTTGCTGCGGAACGGCTCGGGCCAGCCCCCGGCGGGGGTGCCGAGTTCGCCGCGCAGGAATCCGACGACCGAATCCGGGATGTCGAAGCGACCCGGATCGGCGGCGAAGTCGTCGACGGACACACCGGCACCGACGAGGTGCAGCGCGAGGTCGCCGACGACCTTCGACGACGGGGTGACCTTGATCAGCCGGCCCAGAAGGCGGTCGGCGCCGGCGTAGGCGGCCTCGACGTCCTCGAAGCGGTCGCCGAGGCCCAGCGCGATGGCCTGCTGACGCAGGTTCGACAGCTGACCACCCGGGATCTCGTGCGTGTACACGCGGCCGGTCGGGGCGGGCAGCCCGGACTCGAACGGCGCGTACACCTTCCGCAGCGCCTCCCAGTACGGCTCGAGATCGCACACGGCCTGCAGGTCCAGGCCGGTGTCGTACTCGCTGTTCGCCGCGGCCGCGACGATCGCGGACAGCGCGGGCTGGCTGGTGGTCCCGGCCAGTGCCGCCGACGCGCCGTCGACGGCGTCCGCGCCCGCCTGCCACGCCGCCAGGTAGGTGGCGAGCTGACCGCCCGGGGTGTCGTGGGTGTGCACGTGCACCGGCAGGTCGAAGTTGCTGCGCAGCGCCGAGACGAGGGTCGCGGCGGCGGGGGCGCGCAGCAGCCCGGCCATGTCCTTGATCGCCAGCACGTGCGCGCCGGCCTCGACGATCTGCTCGGCCAGCTTCAGGTAGTAGTCGAGCGTGTAGAGCGTCTCGTTCGGGTTCGACAGGTCGCCGGTGTAGGACAGCGCGACCTCGGCGATCGTGGTGCCGGTCTCGCGGACCGCGTCGATCGCCGGTCGCATCTGGTCGACGTTGTTGAGGGCGTCGAAGATCCGGAAGATGTCGATGCCGGTGCTCGCCGCCTCCTGCACGAACGCCCGGGTCACCGCCTCCGGGTACGGCGTGTAGCCGACGGTGTTGCGACCGCGCAGCAGCATCTGCAGGTTGATGTTCGGGATCGCCTCACGCAGCGCCGCGAGCCGCTCCCACGGGTCCTCGTGCAGGAAGCGCAGCGCCACGTCGTAGGTGGCACCGCCCCACGCCTCGATGGACAGCAGTTCCGGGGTCATCCGCGCGACGTGCCCGGCGACGGTGAGCAGGTCCTTGCTGCGCACCCGGGTGGCGAGCAGCGACTGGTGGGCGTCGCGGAAGGTGGTGTCGGTGACGCCGAGGGCCTTCTGCTCGCGCAGTGCACGCGCGAAGCCTTCGGGACCGAGTTCGAGCAGCCGCTGCCGCGACCCGGCCTGCGGCGCGGCCGTCAGGTCGATCGCGGGGAGCTTGTCGTGCGGGTAGACCGTGGTGGGGCGCTGGCCGTGCGGCTTGTTGACCGTCACGTCCGCGAGGTACCGCAGGATCTTGGTGCCGCGGTCCGCGGAGGAACGCAGCGTCAGCAGCTGCGGACGCTCCTCGATGAACGAGGTGGTCACGTTGCCGGCCCGGAAGTCCGGATCGTCGAGCACCGCCTGCAGGAACGGGATGTTCGTGG
Organism: Rhodococcus sp. NPDC003382; assembly: GCF_053589135.1. Taxonomy (NCBI): domain Bacteria; kingdom Bacillati; phylum Actinomycetota; class Actinomycetes; order Mycobacteriales; family Nocardiaceae; genus Rhodococcus; species Rhodococcus sp. NPDC003382. Next base: position 108,835 of record NZ_JBSFRH010000014.1, on the reverse strand, counting down.
CGACGCCGCGGATGCGGAACTCGGCGACCGCGCGCCGGGCCCGCGCGACGGCGGCCTCGAGGTTGCGCCCGCGGCAGGTGAGCTTGACCAGCATCGAGTCGAAGTGCGCCGAGACCTCGGCACCGACGGAGGTGCCGCCGTCCAGGCGGATACCGGCGCCGCCGGGCGTGCGGTAGCCGGTGATGCGGCCGGTGTCGGGCCGGAAGCCGTTGGCCGGGTCCTCGGTGGTGATGCGGCACTGCAGCGCCGCTCCGCGGATCGTGACGGTGTCCTGCGACAGACCCAGATCAGACAGGGATTCACCGGATGCGATGCGCATCTGCGCCTGCACGAGGTCGACGTCGGTGATCTCCTCGGTCACCGTGTGCTCGACCTGGATGCGCGGGTTCATCTCGATGAACACGTGGCGGCCCTGCTTGTCGAGCAGGAACTCGACGGTGCCGGCGCACTCGTAGCCGATCTCCTTCGCGAACGCCACCGCGTCCGCGCAGATCTTCTGCCGCAGCTCCTCCGGCAGGTTCGGGGCCGGCGCCAGCTCGACGACCTTCTGGTGCCGGCGCTGCACCGAGCAGTCCCGCTCGAACAGGTGCATCACGTTGCCGTGCTTGTCGGCGAGGATCTGGACCTCGATGTGGCGCGGGTCGACGACGGCCTGCTCGAGGAACACCGTCGGATCACCGAACGCGGCGTCGGCCTCACGCGAGGCGGCTTCGATCGCTTCGCGCAGCTGGGCGCGTTCGGCGACGCGGCGCATGCCGCGTCCGCCACCACCGGCGACCGCCTTGACGAACACCGGGAACTCCATGTCCTCGGCGGCGGCGAGGAGCGCCTCGACGTCGGACGACGGCTCGGACGAGACAAGCACCGGCAGACCGGCCGCCTTGGCGGCGGCGATCGCGCGGGCCTTGTTGCCGGTCAGTTCCAGCACCTCGGCGGGCGGGCCGATGAAGGTGATGCCGGCTTCCGCGCAGGCTGCGGCGAGGTCCGGATTCTCGGACAGGAATCCGTAGCCCGGGTAGATCGCGTCCACGCCCGCGGACTTCGCGGCCGAGACGATCTCTTCGACCGACAGGTAGGCGCGGACGGGATGTCCCTCGACACCGATCTGGTACGACTCGTCCGCCTTCAGCCGATGCAGCGACTTGCGGTCTTCGTAGGGAAACACCGCGACGGTCCCGGCACCCAGTTCGTAGGCGGCACGGAAGGCGCGGATCGCGATCTCGCCACGGTTGGCGACAAGCACTTTCGAGAACATTGGACGAACGTACCCTGCCGCAACATGCCGATTTTCACCCCCGTCCCACATTCTGGGATGTGGAACGAATGTGGCAAGACTGAAACGATGCAGTTCCGCGTACCGGTAACCCGCAGGTAATACGGAAGGTGCTCTCGTTTTTACCTCACAGCCGGATCACGCCTGCTGTGCGCGGAACGTTACCTCGTCCGCAGGTGTTCCGCCGGGCGCGCGGCTCAGGATTTCTCGAGGTATTCGACCCGCGTGCTGTCCAGGGCCGCGGTGACCATCCGCGCGAGTCCGGGATGCTCGTCCAGGCCCGGATCCTCGTCGGTGACCGCACGCGCGAACGCCTGCGCGGCGGCGATGACTTCCACGTCGTCGACGAGCGAGAGCAGCCGCAGCGTCGACGCCGTGCCGGACTGCGCGACCCCGAGCACGTCGCCCTCGCGACGTTGCTGCAGGTCGAGTTGTGCCAGCGCGAACCCGTCGGTGGTGCCGGCCACCGCGTCGAGCCGCATCATCGCCTGCGACCCCGGGCGGCTGTCGGTGACGAGCAGGCACAGCCCCTGATGTCCGCCTCGCCCCACGCGACCGCGCAGCTGATGCAGCTGGCTGACCCCGAACCGGTCGGCGTCGACGATCACCATCACCGTCGCGTTGGGCACGTCCACACCGACCTCGACGACGGTCGTGCACACCAGCACGTCGATCTTCCCGGCGCCGAAGTCGCGCATCACCGCGTCCTTCTCGTCCGCGGGCAACCGGCCGTGCAGCAACCCGACGCGCAGGTGACTCAACGGGCCGGTGGACAGCTCCTCGTACTGCTGCAGCACCGACTTCGTGTCCGGCGGCTCGGCACCGGCCCGCGCCCCCTTGCCGCCGCTTTTTCCACCACGGCTCTTCGTACCGCGCGCAGGCTCCGCGTCCTCGAGAACGAAGAAATCGGCGTCGGCGTCCTCGTCCGCGTCCCCGTCCCCGATCCGGGAGCACACGACGTAGGCCTGCCGCCCCTCCGCGACCTCCTCGCCGATCCGCTCCCACGCGCGGTCGACCCAGCTCGGATGCACCTTCGCCGGCACGACCCGGCTCACGATCGGTGAGCGCCCGCGCGGCAGTTCCGTCAGGGTCGAGACCTCGAGGTCGCCGAGGACGGTCATCGCGATCGTCCGCGGAATCGGGGTCGCGGTCATCACCAGCACGTGCGGGCTCGCACCGTCACGGCCGCGGTTGCGCAGTGCGTCCCGCTGTTCGACCCCGAAGCGATGCTGTTCGTCGATGACGACGAGGCCCAGGTCGAAGAACTCCACGCCCTGCTGGATCAGGGCGTGGGTGCCGATGACGATGCCGGCGTCGCCGTTGACGGTGTCGAGCAGCGCCTGGCGTTTGCGGGCCGCGGACATCGAGCCGGTCACCAGCGTCACCTTGGTCGCGAGTTCGTGGGCGCCGAGCTCACCGGCGGCGGCCAGGTCCCCGAGCATCGAGGTCAGCGACCGGGCGTGCTGCGCGGCGAGCACCTCCGTCGGCGCGAGCAGTGCGCACTGGTGTCCGGAGTCGACGACCTGCAGCATCGCCCGCAACGCCACGATGGTCTTGCCGGAACCGACCTCGCCCTGCAGCAGCCGATTCATCGGGTGCGCCACCGACAGGTCGGCGGCGATCTCGCCGGCGACGGCGAGCTGACCGGTGGTCAGTTCGAAGGGCAGGCGCCGGTCGAATTCGGCGGCGATGCCGTCGTCGCGGGGCGCGCAGACCGGCGCGGTGCGCACGGCCACGTCGTGCCGGCGGCGCGCGAGCACCAGTTGCAGAGCGGTGGCCTCGTCGAAACGCAACCGGGCCCGTGCGGCGGTCACCTGCTCCTTCGTGTCGGGCAGATGAATGGTGCGCAGCGCCTCGTCCAGGCCGACCAGGCCGTGCTCGCGGCGCACCCAGTCCGGCAGCGGGTCGTCGACGACCTCGAGTTGGTCGAGGATCTGCCGCACGCAGCGCATCACCGTCCACGACTCGACGTCCCGGGTCGCCGGGTACATCGGGATCAGCGCCCGGTCGAAGATCGACATGTCGATGCCGTCGCTGCCCTGCGCGCTGCGGGCCATCCCGGCCAGCGCGCCCGCCCCGCGGACCCGGGTCGGCGCGGGTGTCGCTCCCCCGACCTCCGCGTCGCGCGGCTCGGGAAGGATGACGTAGCTCGGATGGGCGAGGCTCCACTTGTCCCGGAAGTACTTCACGGTGCCGGAGAACATGCCGCGCACGCCGGGCTTGATGTTGTATTTGACCTTGTGCGGGTTGAAGAACGTCACGTCGATCTTCTGCCGGTCCGAAACCAGCACCACCGCGAGCCGCGTCCCGGGCCGGCTCTTCATCCGCACCTCGTCGGCCTTCTCGACCCGCGCGATGATCGTGACGTGCTGGCCTTCCTCCGGCTGCGCGTCGCCGAGTTCGGCGCCCTGGGTCGCGTAGCGGTGCGGGTAGTGGCGCAGCAAATCCTCGACGGTGGACATGCCGAACGCGTCGAACAGGGCGTCGGCGGTCTTGCGTCCGAGAAGATGATCGAGTCGGTCCGCGAGTGTCGCCACTGCCGTCCTTTCGCCGTGTCCGCTTCTGCCCGGTTCGGCGTCTACTCGACGCCGAGTTGCAGCAGGTCGCTGCCCTGTCCCCCGTGATACACCACGACCTCCACCTCGGGATGGTGCGCGTCGAGGTGGGCGGTCAGCTGTTCGGCGAGGCCCTCGGGAGCACCGGACCCGACCAGCATCGTCACGAGTTCTCCACCCGCGGCGAGGACCTTGTCGAGGAGCGACGCGCCCGCTGCCACCAAATCATGCTCGATGACTACGACATCGTGGCCGGACAAACCGAGGCTGTCGCCGGGTTCGCACGTTCCCACCCAGGTCAGGGCGCGTTCCTGCGCGATGCGCAGCGAGCCCCAGCGGGTCGTCGCGGCGGCCTCGGTCATCGTGAACGCGTCGTCGACCGAGTCCCGTCCGGCGTCGTGCACGGCGAGGGACGCGAGCCCCTGCACCATCGACCAGCTCGGCAGGAACATCACCGACCGATGGTCGTCGCGGGTCGCCGCCCCGACGGCGATGAGGTTCTGCTCGCTGAGCGCACCGTTGGGCAGCACCAGCACCTCGGGTGCGTCGACCGCGCGGATGGCGTCGAGCAACCCGGGGATGGTCATCGGGCGGTCGGCCCGGACGACGACGGCCCCTTCGGCCTCGAACAGCTCGGCGGCGCCGTCGCCCTCCACGACCGCGAGCACGGCCCGGCCCGGCGAGGCCGGGGGCTCCCCGTGCCCATCGCAGTTGTCCCGGCTGCAGTTGTCCCGGCGCACCGCGTCGAGCGCGAAACAGGTGATCTCGATGCGGTGGACGGTTCCCGCCGCCAGACCCGCCTCGACCGCCGCACCGGCGTCGCAGCAGTGCACGTGCACGGTCCAGGTGCCGGCGCCGTCGCCGACCACCGCGACGGAGTCGCCGAGTGCGTCGAGCCGCGTCCGCAGCGTCGCCATCCGCTCGTCGTCGGTGTCGCCCACGAAGTACATGACCTCGTAGTCCTGCGCGGTGTCGTCGTCCGCGGCCGGGTCGTCGTGCCGGGAGGCGTCCGGGCGCGCGGCGGACCGCACCGGCGGAACGGGCCGGGTGGTGAGGGTGAGGCGGCGGTCGGGTCGCTCGCCGGTCACGACCTCGACGAACACGTCGAGCAGGATGAGCAGGCCGAGGCCACCGGCGTCGACGACGCCGTTCTCCGCGAGGACGTCGAGCTGTGTGACGGTGTGCTGCAGTGCGGCCGCGGCGGCGTCGGCGGCGGCGAGCGCCACGTCCGCGGGTGTCGCGTCGGCACCGATCCGGGACGCGCCGGTCGCGGCGGCGTGCAGAACGCTCACGATGGTCCCGTCGGCGGGGGTGCTCAGCGCCCGCATCACCGCGGCGGCCGCGCGGTCCAGCGCGTGGGCGATCCCGGGCGCATCGAGCTGCGCCTGGGTCGCGGTGGCGTCGGCCATTCCGCGCAGGATCTGCGCGAGGATCACCCCGGAGTTGCCGCGGGCTCCGGTGAACGCGCCGCGCGCGAGGGCGTCGAGGACCCCGGCTGCCGTCTGCTGCGTACCGGAGGCGCGAAGACCCTCCACCGCGGATCGCACGGTGATCAGCAGGTTCGTGCCGGTGTCACCGTCCGGGACGGGGAAGACGTTGAGGACGTTGATCTCGTCGTGACGCTCCTCGATGGCCTTGAGCCCGAGCTCCGCCCAGCGGCGCAGCGTCTGTGCGTCCACCACGTCCCCCGCTTCGAACAACTGTGGACACCTCTTCCGCAACCCGCCGATTTCCGATGCCGAAAGGGTAACCGTGCGGCCGGAAGGCGGCCGGTTTGGTCATCGGCTGCCGCATTCGCTACGCTTGCAGGGTTGCCTCGCACGGGCGACGACAGTTTCCCGTGTTCGCAGGACAAGAATGACAATATCCACTACATAACAAGGAGTTCGCGACATGGCTGCCGTCTGCGACGTATGCGCCAAGGGCCCCGGCTTCGGGAAGTCGGTCTCGCACTCGCACCGGCGTACCAATCGTCGCTGGAACCCGAACATCCAGAGCGTGCGTGCCCAGGTTGCCCCGGGCAACACCCGCAAGATCAACGTGTGCACCTCCTGCCTGAAGGCGGGCAAGGTCGTTCGCGGCTGATCGAGCCGAGACCACGAATACCCCCGGCGTCCGTCGCCGGGGGTATTTGCCGTTTTGTGAGGTTCGGCCCGGCGGCTAGTGTGCCGAAGGTGACCGAAACTTCTGTGACCGATACCTCCGCCTCGCACGTGAGCGTGACCGACGGAGTGCTGCGCATCGCCGTGGCGACCGCCGAGAACGGCACCTCGCTGTCCCCCGCCGGAGTCGATCAGGGCACCGCCGCCCTGCGTGCCGCCGGACCCGAGGTCGGCGCCGTCCTGCTGGTGGGTGAAGGCGCCAACTTCTGCGCGGGTGGGAACGTGCGGGGATTCGCCGCCGCCGAGGACCGCAGCGCGCACGTCGCCGACATCGCCGGCCGATTCCACGAGTTCGTGCTGGCCCTCGACGCCGTGGGTGTGCCCGTCGTCGCGGCGGTGCACGGCTGGGCCGCCGGTGCCGGGATGAGCATCGTGCTGCACGCCGACATCGCGCTCGGCGGCCCGTCGACGAAGCTGCGCCCGGCGTACCCGTCGATCGGATACACGCCGGACGGCGGGATGTCCTGGACGCTGCCGCGGGTGGTCGGGGTCGCCCGGGCCCGCGAGATGATCCTGACGGACGCGGTGGTCGCCGCGGACGAGGCGGTGCGCCTCGGCCTGCTGAGCCGGCTCGTCGCCGACGACGAGATCCAGAGCGAGGCGCTGCGCGTCGCCCGGACCCTCGCCAACGGCCCGACCGCGGCCTACGCCGGCATCCGCCGCCTGGTGGCGGACTCCCAGCACCGGACGCTCGCCGAACAGCTCGACGCCGAACTCGCGTCGATCTCGGCGGCGGCGGTGTCGCCGACGGGTCTCGAGGGTGCGGACGCGTTCGTCGAGAAGCGCCGCCCCGATTTCGCCTCGCTGAAACAGAACCGCTGAAACAGAACCGATCCGGCGCGGGCCGGTGGTCAGGCCAGGCGCCAGTCCACCGGCTCGCCGCCCTGCTGTTCGAGGAGAGCATTCGCGCGGCTGAACGGTCGCGAGCCGAAGAATCCGCGGGATGCGGACAGCGGCGACGGGTGCGCGGACTCGACGGTGGGCACGTTCCCGAGCATCGGCTTCAAGGTCGCCGCGTCACGGCCCCACAGGATCGCCACCAGCGGCGTGCCGCGCGCGACGAGCGCCCGGATCGCCTGCTCGGTGACGACCTCCCATCCCTTGCCGCGATGCGAGGCGGGCTGCCCCGGCTGCACGGTGAGCACCCTGTTGAGCAGCAGCACACCCTGCTCCGCCCAGGGCGTCAGGTCGCCGTTCGCCGGCACCGGCAGGCCCAGGTCCTCGGTGTATTCGCGGTAGATGTTGGCAAGGCTGCGCGGCACGGGCCGCACGTCGGGTGCGACGGAAAAGCTCAGGCCCACCGCATGACCCGGCGTCGGGTAGGGGTCCTGTCCGACGATGAGCACCCGCACCCGGTCGAACGGCTGGGTGAAGGCGCGCAGCACGTTGCTGCCGGCCGGGAGGTAGCCGCGGCCGGCCGCGTTCTCTCGGCGCAGGAACTGCCCCATCGCCGCGATGTCGTCGGCGACGGGTGCCAGGGCCTGCGCCCAGCCTGCCTCGACGACCTCGGCGAGCGGTCGCGGCCCGGTGGGAGTGTCCGGATCGGCGAGTTGGTCCGTCACGAATTTCCCCTAGTCGATGCGGCGCAACGCGGTGCGGTAGTAGTCGGCGTTCGCCGCGTACATCTTCGCGTTCTCCTCGAAGCTGCCCTCGGGGAGCTCGAAGCCCTCCCGGACCTTGGCGGGCACGCCCATGGCCATGCGTCGTTCCGGCAGTTCGAACCGCGGCGGGACGAGCGCGCCGGCGGCGACCTGCGATCCGGCACCGAGCGTCGCGCCGTTGAGCACGAGCGACCCGGAGCCGACGAGGCAACCGTCGCCGATGGTGGCGCTCTCGATGTGGGCGTTGTGCCCGACCACGCAGCGGGCGCCGATGATCGTCGACTGGATCGCCGTGGTGTGGATGATCGTTCCGTCCTGGATGTTGGTGTACTCACCGACCGTGATGGAGCCGTAGTCGCCGCGCAGCACCGCCGTCGGCCACACCGAGGCGTGTGCACCGAGGGTGACATTGCCGATCACCACGGCATCGGGGTGCACCCACGCATCGGGGTGGATATCGGGGACACGATCGCCGAGCGCATAGACAGCCATACGCAGAAACCTATCTCGAGAAACTCTGCCAGCCGCCGGGACCCGCGTGGTCGCGGCCGTCGACGGTGACGCCCGTCCCCGCACGCACCGAGCCGATGCGGTGCCAGCCCTCGGGAAGCGCCACCTCCGGCGGGAAGCACGCGGCCAGCGCATGGTCCTCTCCCCCGGTCAGCACCCACTCCCACGGATCGGCGTTCAAGTCCGCCGCGGCAGCGCGCAGATCGCCGCCCGGTTCGAGCAGGGCCGACTCGACGTCGATGGCCACGGTCGACGCGGCCGCGATGTGCCCGAGATCGGCGAGCAGACCGTCCGAGATGTCGGTCCCGGCGCGCGCACCCGCCCGCGCCGCCGCCGGCCCCGCTGCGTACGGCGGGGCCGGAACGCGGTGGGCCTCCCCCAGCTCGGGATGACCGTCGTGCCCGGCGAGCAGCAGCGCCAACCCCGCGGCGGACCGGCCCAGGGTGCCGGCCAGCGCGACGACGTCACCGGGCCGGGCCGCGGTGCGCAGCAGCGGCGCCCGGCCTTCGAGGTCGCCGAGCACCGTCACCGAGACGATCACCTGATCGGCCTGCACGAGGTCGCCGCCGACGACCCCCGCGCCCATCTCCTCGGCGGCTTCCCCCAGACCGGCGGAGATCCCCTCGAGCACGGCCACGGGGGTACCGGGCGGGCACCCGAGTGCGACGACGAACGCGGTCGGGCGGGCGCCGAGCGCCGCGACGTCCGCGCCGTTCTGCGCCGCAGCTTTGCGTCCGACCTGCTGTGGACTCGACCAGTCCAGCCGGAAGTGCCTGCCCTCGACGAGCATGTCCGTGGAAACGGCGACCCGGCCGTCGGACGCGGCGACGAGTGCTGCATCGTGTCCCGGCCCGACCAGGGTCGTCGCGGGCTGGCGACGGCCGGCGGTCGCGCGATCGATGACGGGGAATTCGCCGAGTTCGGCGACGGTGGGGCCGGTGGGGTCGGGCACGGTGGCAGAAGTCTCCTTCCGGCTCCGGCCGGTGCGGTCCGGTGCCGTGACAGGCACTGATAGGTTCGGGTCACGCTACCGCTCCCGAAGATGGACCTGATGATCGAATCCGATTCTTCTCCCGAACCCGAATCCGACGCCGCCGGTGCCGACGCGCAGGTGGCCGAGGAGGAACGCCGCCATCCCGCGGTGATCGCGACGGCCATCGCACTGCCGGTCGCGTTGCTCGCCGGAGTCGTCGTCGCCGCGGTGATCATCGACCGCAATCCGGTGCTCGGCCCGCTCGCACTCGGACCGGTTCCCGCGCCGCAGGCCGAATCCGCCGAGTGCGCAGACCTGCTCGCGGCACTGCCCGAGAAGCTCGGGGACTACACGCGCGCCGAACTGGTCGATCCCGCTCCGCCCGGCACCGCGGCCTGGCAGACCGCCGATGCGGAACCGGTGGTGCTGCGGTGCGGTCTGGATCGTCCCGCCGAATTCGATGCGGCGGCGGCGCTGCAGGTCGTCGACGGCGTGCAGTGGTTCGAGGTGTCGGGCGAAGCCGAGGGCATCGCCGCGAGTACGTGGTTCGCGGTGGACCGGCCGGTCTACGTCGCGTTGACGGTGCCGAACGGGTCCGGACCGTCCCCCTTGCAGGAGGTGTCGGCCGCGCTCACCGAGTCGCTGCCGCAGCAGCAGATCGATCCCGCGCCGGTGGGTGGAAACTGATCCACCGACCGGCGCGGGTGGACGATCACGGGAGCATGGACCCGGTTTCCACGAACCGCTGGTGGAACGACAGTGCCTCGCCGAGGAGGTGCGGGGTGTGCCCGCCGGCTTCGGCCTCGGCACGCGCGACATATTCGTGCAGCGCGTCCCGGTAGTCGGGGTGGGCGCAGTTGTCGATGACGACGCGTGAGCGGCGACGCGGAGACAGCCCGCGCAGATCGGCGAGGCCCTGCTCGGTGACGATCACCTGGGTGTCGTGCTCGGTGTGGTCGACGTGCGGCACCATCGGCACGATCGCCGAGATGCTGCCGCCCTTCGCGGTCGACGGGCTCAGGAACATCGACAGATAGCCGTTGCGAGCGAAGTCGCCGGAACCACCGATGCCGTTCATCATCTTGGTTCCCATGACATGGGTGGAGTTGACGTTGCCGTAGATGTCGGCCTCAAGCATGCCGTTCATGGCGATGATGCCGAGTCGGCGGACGATCTCCGGGTGGTTGCTGATCTCCTGCGGCCGCAGCACGATGTGCTCCCGGTAGAAGTCGATGTTGGCCACCAGCTCGTCGACACCCTCCGCAGTCAACGCGAGCGACGTCGCGGACGCGTATTTCACGGTGCCGTGCTTGATCAGGTGCAGCATCCCGTCCTGGATGACCTCGGAATAGCAGGTCAATCCCTTGTGCGGTCCGGCGTCGAGGCCCTGCAGCACCGCGTTGGCGACGTTGCCGACACCGGACTGGAGCGGCAACAGCGAATCGGCGGGCAGGCGTCCCTTGGAGACCTCGAACTCGAAGAAGTCCAGTACGTGCCCGGCGATCGTCTTGCTGACGGCGTCCGGCGGAGTCAGCGGCATCGCGCTGTCGCGCAGGTTGGTCTCGACGACGGCGACGACCTTGGCCGGATCGACGCGCAGGGTGGGCTGGCCGATGCGGTCCTCGACGCCGGTCAACATGATCGGCTTGCGGTTCGGGGGCAGCGCGGTGCCGTAGTAGACGTCGTGGATCCCGTTCATCGCGTCCGGCACCCAGGAGTTGACCTCGAGGACGACCTTCTCGGCGACGTCGAGCCAGGTCTTGTTGTTGCCGATCGACGTCGACGGGATCAGTTCACCGCTCTCGGTGATGCCGGAGACCTCGATGACCGCGACGTCGATGTGCCCGTAGTACCCCTCCCAGACCTGCTGGGCCACGTGGGACAGGTGGATGTCGAGGTAGTCCATGCCACCGGAGTTGATGGAGCGGCGTGCCGTCGCCTCGGACTGGTAGGGCATGCGCAGCGAGATGCCGTCGACCTCCGCGAGCATGCGTTCGGTCTCGGCGGCGACGGAGGCGCCGGTGAGAAGGTTGATCGTGAAGTCCGTACCGCCGGCGCGGGCGTGCCGGATCCGCTCCGCGAGCGCGGGTGTGACGGCCTTGGGAGTGCCGGCACTGCCGAACCCGCTGATCGCGACCGTGTCGCCGGGGTGGATGTACCGCACCGCCTCCTCGGCAGAAACGATCTTGTTCCGAAACGCGGAGTGGTGAATTCGGTTCGACTCCGACGTGACATCGGAAAGAAGGTGGTGCCCGTTCATGCGCCCAGATTAGCCGCCGCAGGGAAAGGCCCGTCACATTCTTCCGGCCCGAGGGACCCACACCACTCGCCTGCCCCCGAGCCCGGCCAAGGACACGCGATGGGCGTAACCTACTGCTGCGCAACAGCTTCTACAATTGCGGCACTGCGTGCCATCGGGGCGACCGGCTGGTCTGTTATCAGAAGCGCGATCGTAGGATCGTTGCGCGCTCGTCGCATGGTTGTGACCGTTCACCGCGCCGGGCCGTGCGTTCGACGCGGCACCGCCCCACCGGCACCGGGAGCCACCGTCCGGCGTTCCCGTGTCACCCCGTTCCGGCACGATGGTCCGCATGAGTATCGCGACGACGAATCTGCGTGACGAGGCCGAACGACTCCTGCGCGAACTGGCCGGCCCGCACGCGCGCCTGCGCGAGGACCAGTGGACGGCGATCGAGGCGTTGGTGGTGCAACGGCGCCGCGCGCTCGTGGTGCAGCGCACCGGGTGGGGAAAGTCCGCGGTGTACTTCATTTCCGCCAAACTGCTGCGCGCCCACGGGCACGGTCCGACGGTGATCGTCTCGCCGCTGCTGGCGCTCATGCGCAACCAGGTCGAGTCCGCCGAACGCGCCGGGGTGCGGGCGGCGACGATCAACTCCGGCAACGTCACCGAGTGGGACGAGATCCACGAGCGCATCGCGTCCGGTGAGATCGACGTCCTGCTGGTCAGCCCGGAACGGTTGAACAATCCCGACTTTCGCGATCAGGTGTTGCCCGCCCTGGCCCGCGATGCCGGTCTCGTCGTCGTCGACGAGGCGCACTGCGTGTCCGACTGGGGGCACGACTTCCGCCCGGACTACCGACGGATCCGCACGCTCGTCGCCGAACTCGGCGAGGGCATCCCCGTGCTGGCCACGACCGCGACCGCGAACGACCGCGTCGTGGCCGACGTGGCCGCCCAACTCGGCGTCGGCGAGGGCACCGCGGAAACGCTGGTGCTGCGCGGCGGCCTGGACCGCCCGTCGCTGCACCTGTCGGTCGTCCGGATCGACGAGCCCGCACGCCGCGCGGCGTGGCTGGCCGAGCATCTGGGTGAGCTGCCCGGCTCCGGCATCGTCTACGCGCTGACCGTGTCGGCGGCGCAGGATCTGGCGGCGTTGCTCGCCGAGCGGGGTTACGCCGTCGCCGCGTACACCGGGCAGACCGACACCGCCGAACGCGAGCAACTCGAGGCGGATCTGCTGAACAACCGCGTCAAGGCGCTGGTGGCGACGTCGGCGCTGGGCATGGGCTTCGACAAACCGGACCTGGGGTTCGTGGTGCATCTCGGGGCACCGTCCTCCCCCATCTCCTACTACCAGCAGGTCGGCCGCGCGGGCCGCTCCACCGACCGTGCCGAGGTCGTTCTCCTGCCGGGTCGCGAGGATCAGCAGATCTGGAAGTGGTTCGCGTCGGTCGCGTTCCCCGACGAGGCGCTGGTGCGCCGGGTCGTGGAGGTGCTCGACACCGACCGTCCGCAGTCGACGCCGGCGATCGAGCCGCTGGTGGATCTGAACCGGTCGCGGCTCGAGATGGTGCTCAAGGTGCTCGACGTCGACGGTGCGGTGCGCCGCGTCAAGGGCGGCTGGGTCGCGACCGGGCAGCCGTGGCACTACGACGCGCCGCGCTACGCCCGGCTCGAGGAGGCGCGGGCCGCCGAGCAGGCCGCGATGCTCGAATACGAACGCACCACCGAGTGCCGGATGCTGTTCCTGCGCCGGCAGCTCGACGACCCGGAGCTCACGACCTCCGCCGAGGGCTGCGGCCGGTGCGACAACTGCTGCGGCCCGCGCTGGAGCACCGACGTGGACGAAGCCGGTGTGGCGCAGACGGTGGCGCGCCTGGACCGGCCGGGTGTCGATCTCGCGCCGCGCAAGCAGTGGCCGACGGGCATGGCGAAGCTGGGGGTGTCGCTGTCCGGGCGGATCACCGACGGACCCGAACCCGGGCGGGTGCTGGGCCGGTTGTCCGACCTGGGGTGGGGTCCACGACTGCGCGCACTGCTGGACGGTCCGGACGCCCCCGCCCCGGACGAGCTCATGCGGGCCGCGATCTCGGTGCTCGCCGCGTGGGACTGGGCACAGCGCCCGGTCGCGGTGATGGCCGTGGAGTCGGAGGCGCATCCGCTGCTCGTCGGCTCGCTGGCCGCGGGTCTGGCCCGGATCGGCCGCCTGCGGGATCTGGGCACGTTGCGGTCCCGTCCGGGGCGGCCGCCGGTGACGGCGGCGAACTCCGCCTATCGCATCGCCGCGCTCGTCGATGCGTGGATCCCGCCGGACCTCACGGATGTCGACGGTCCGGTGCTGCTGGTCGACGCCGTCACCGACACGGGGTGGACGCTGACGATGGCGGCGCGGACGCTGCGCGCGGCGGGCGCCGAAGCGGTGCTCCCGTTCGCGCTGGCGAGCCCGAAGTAATCGGCGGGGCCGCACCGATCGCTACACGATGTGGCCCATCTCACTCGAGTGCTCTTACCTGCGTGTAACCGGGGGTTCCGAAGATCGATTTCCGCGACGCGCGTGATTTCGGCACACGTGGTTGTTACGTTGCCATTACTTATGACGCCCGTTACGGAGAGAAGTACCCCGACCCTCGCACCGGCCGAACCGAGCTTGCGAACGCCGGCCGAATTGCAGTTCAGGACACCTCGCATCGCAGACGGAATTCGGATCTGGGAAATCGCTCGCGATTCCCGGGTGCTCGATGTCAATTCCTCGTATGCCTATGTGCTGTGGTGCCGTGACTACGCCGCGACCTCGATCGTCGCGACCGACGAGTTCGACCGGCCGGTCGGGTTCGTCACAGGCTACCGCCGCCCGGAGGCGCCCGGCACGTTGTTCGTGTGGCAGGTCGCCGTCGACGAAGATCAGCGGGGACGCGGCGTGGCGGCCCGGATGCTGCACACACTCCTGGACCGGCTCCGCCACTGCGGTGTGACCCGCCTGGAGACCACCATCAGTCCGGACAACTCGGCCTCCATTGCGTTGTTCACGGCCGTCGCCCAGCAGCGCGGCACCTATATCACGCGCACCGATCTGTTCGCAGCGGACGATTTCCCCGATTCCCACCTGCCCGAAGATCTCTACACAATCGGCGACTGAAATTTTCGGTCCCGATCACAATTCAAAACAGGAGGAGCACGCAGAAATGACCATCCTGGAACAGCGTGAAATTTCTCGGACCGACATTTTCGAGAATCTCGAATCCGAGGTACGCAGCTACAGTCGCTCCTGGCCCACGGTTTTCGAAACCGCATCGGGCTCGTGGCTGCGGGACGAGAACGGCAAGGACTACCTCGACTTCTTCGCCGGCGCCGGCGCCCTGAACTACGGGCACAACAACCCGGTGCTCAAGACCGCGCTCGTGGACTACATCATGAACGACGGCATCACCCACAGCCTGGACATGCACACCGTGGCCAAGCGGGAACTGCTCGAATCGTTCGAACGCACGATCCTCGATCCGCGCGGACTTGATTACAAGGTGCAGTTCCCCGGCCCGACCGGAACCAACACCGTCGAGGCAGCGCTGAAACTGGCCCGCAAGGTGACCGGCCGCGAGTCGATCGTCAACTTCACCAACGCTTTTCACGGTATGACGCTGGGCTCGCTGTCGGTGACCGGAAATTCGATGAAGCGCGCGGGCGCCGGTGTGCCGCTCGTGCACGCGACCCCGATGCCGTTCGACGGCTACTTCGACGGCGCCACCGAGGACTTCCACTGGTTCTCGCGCGTCCTCGACGATTCGGGCAGCGGCCTGAACCGGCCGGCCGCGGTGATCGTGGAAACCGTGCAGGGCGAGGGCGGCGTGAACGTCGCGCGCCCCGAGTGGCTGCGCGCGCTGGCCGATCTGTGCACCGAGCGCGGCATCCTGCTCATCGTCGACGACGTGCAGATGGGCTGCGGCCGCACCGGACCGTTCTTCTCCTTCGAGGCCGCGGGCATCACGCCGGACATCGTGACCCTGTCGAAGTCGATCGGCGGTTACGGACTTCCCTTGGCGCTGACCCTGTTCAAGCGCGAACTGGACGTGTGGGGCCCGGGCGAGCACAACGGCACGTTCCGCGGCAACAACCCCGCGTTCGTGACCGCGCGGGCCGCCCTCGACCACTACTGGTCCGACGATCGCCTCGAACGCGACACCCTGCGGAAGGGGGAACGGATCCGCCAGACGTTCATGAACCTGGCGACGATGTTCGACGGCGTATCGACCCGCGGTCGCGGTCTCGTCCAGGGTCTGGTGTTCGACGATCCGAGCGACGCGCAGAAGGTGTGCGCGTTCGCGTTCGAGGAGGGTCTGCTCGCGGAGACCGCGGGACCGTCCGACGAGGTCGTCAAGCTGCTGCCGCCGCTGACCGTCACCGACGACGAGCTCGAGTACGGGCTCAACATCATCGCCGAGGCCACCGCGAAGGTCTGCGCCTGATCCACAGCCGCAACCCTGAAGCGAAAGTCTTTACAGCAGAGGATTTTTCATGATCGTACGCACCACCGACGAAATCACCGGCACCGATCGCGACGTCGAGGCCGAGAACGGGAACTGGCGCAGCAAGCGCATCGTGCTCGGCGGCGACCGCGTCGGATTCTCCTTCCACGAGACCACCATCCAGGCCGGGACCGTCAACGAGTTCCACTACGCGAACCACGTCGAGGCGGTGTGGCTCGTCGAGGGCACCGGCACCCTCACCGACCTCGAGACCGGCACCGTGTACCCGCTGGCGCCGGGCACGATGTACCTGCTGAACGGCCACGAGCGGCATCGCGTCGAACCGGACACCCGGATGCGGATGCTGTGCGTGTTCAATCCGCCGGTGACCGGACGTGAAGTCCACGACGAGAACGGGGTCTACCCGCTCGTCGAGGTCGTCTGAGCACAGCACGAGGGATGACCCGGGGCGGGCGCGCGAATAGAGTCGGAACCATGACCTTCACGCGTCCGCCCCGCATCGCTGTCGGTCCCGCCCCGGACGTGTCGTTCGAGGAGGCGATCGTGCGCGGCGGCGGCGTGCCGTGCCGGCTCGACGAGCAACCCGACGCGCTGGTGTGGACCGGTGGACCCGCCGAGTTCCCGGCGTCGCTACCCCAGTCGGTGCGCTGGGTGCAGTTGCCCGCCGCAGGGGTCGAGCAGTGGCTCGAGGGCGGCACCGTGAAGGCGCATCCGCAGCCGACCTGGACCTCCGCGGCCGGAGCCTTCGCCGCCACGGTCGCCGAGCACGCCCTGGCGCTGCTCCTCGCCGGAGTGCGGGCACTGCCCGCCCACCTGGCCGCGTCGTCGTGGACGCCGACGGAGTTCTACCCGCTTCTCGGCACACTGCGCGGCGCGACCGTCGGCATCGTCGGCGCCGGCGGTATCGGCCGGGCGCTGATCCCGATGCTGGCCGGCATCGGCGCACATTCGCTCGCGGTGACCCGCAGCGGCCGTCCGGTCCCCGGCGCCACCGAGACTCTCCCGGTCGAACGGATCGACGAACTCTGGCCCGCTGCAGACCATTTCGTGATCGCCGCCCCCGCGACCGCGAAGACCGTGCGGCTGGTCGGTGCCCGTCAGTTCGCGGCGATGAAGCCGACGGCGTGGGTCGTCAACGTCGCCCGCGGATCGCTCGTCGACACCGACGCGCTCGTCGACGCCCTCTCCACCGGAACGATCGCCGGTGCCGGTCTCGACGTCACCGATCCCGAACCCCTCCCCGACGGCCATCCCCTGTGGTCGCTGCCGAACGCGATCATCACCCCGCACGATTCGAACCCGCCCGCGCTACGGGTGCCCGCCTTCGTCGAACACGTCGTCGAGAACGTCACCCGCTTCGCCTCCGGCGCCGAACTCATCGCAGTCATCGACACCAGCGCGGGCTACTGATCCGGCTCTTCGAGACCGGACGCCTCGTCCCGGTCCGCCCACTCGAACAGCGGATCGAGCGCGAACACCGCGTCGTCGATCCCGGCGTGCAGATCGCCCAGTTCCGCGAACCGGTCCGGCACCGTCCGCATCGTGAGGTCCCGGGGGTCGACGTCGTCGATCTCGTCCCACCGCACCGGCGTCGACACGGTCGCTTCCGGGACCCCGCGCACCGAGTACGCCGCGGCAATCGTGTGGTCGCGCGCGTTCTGGTTGTAGTCGACGAACAGCTTCGTCGGATCCCGGTCCTTGCGCCACCAGGTGGTGGTGACGTCCTTCGGAGCCCGCCGCTCGATCTCCCGCGCGAACGCGAGTGCGGCCCGGCGCACATCACCGAACTCCCACCGCGGTTCGATCCGCACGTACACGTGCAGACCCTGACCACCCGACGTCTTCGGCCACCCGGTCGCGCCCAGTTCGTCGAGCACCTCGTGCACGACACCCGCGACGCGCCGCACGGTATCGAAATCGCACTGCGGCATCGGATCCAGATCGATGCGCCACTCGTCGGGACGTTCGACGTCCGCGCGCCGCGAGTTCCACGGGTGGAACTCGACCGTCGACATCTGCACGGCCCACACCACGTCCGCGAGATCGGTGACGCACAGTTCGTCGGCGTAGCGGTCGTAGCGCGGGAAGTGGACCTGCACGGTCTGCACCCAGTCCGGGGCGCCGCGCGGCAGGCGCTTCTGGTGCACCTTGTCCCCGTCGAGCCCGTCCGGGAAGCGGTGCAGCATGCACGGCCGTTCCCGCAGCGCCCGCACGATGCCGTCGCCGACCGCCATGTAGTACTGCGCCAGGTCCAGTTTCGTCGCGCCCGTCTTCGGGAAGTACACCCGGTCCGGATGCGTCAGGCGCACGGTCCGGTCGCCGACGACCAGCTCGACGGCGTCGGACGACTTGCCTGTCGGTGCCATCGGTCCATTGTGTTCACTGCCGGCGCCGCGCGGGACGGAACGCGCGGATCGGGCGCGCTACCGTGGACGACGTGATCGACGAACTGCACTCGCTGCTGGCCGGGCGTCGGGTCGCGGTTCTGACCGGCGCCGGACTCAGCACCGATTCCGGCATCCCGGACTACCGGAGCCCGACCTCTCCCCCGCGCAACCCGATGACCTTCCAGCAGTTCGTCGGCGATCCGGTGTTCCGCCGCCGCTACTGGGCGCGAAATCACATCGGCTGGCGTCACATGGACGCCGCCCGCCCCAACGACGGGCATCGCGCACTCGCCGCACTGGAGCGTCGCGGCACGGTGCTCGGGGTGATCACCCAGAACGTGGACCTGCTGCACACCAAGGCCGGCAGCCGCCGCGTGGTGGACCTGCACGGCACCTACGCGCAGGTGCGCTGCCTCGCCTGCGACCATCGCATCTCGCGGTTCACGCTCTCCGAACTGCTGACCGCCGCCAATCCCGGATTCCTCGAGCACGTCCACGCGACAACGGGTTCGGAGGTGGCGCCGGATGCGGATGCGGTGGTCGAGAACACCGACGACTTCCGGATCGTCGACTGTGTGCGGTGCGGCGGGATGCTCAAACCCGACATCGTGTACTTCGGGGAGTTCGTCCCCCGCGACCGCGTCGAGCGGGCGTACGCGTTCGTCGACGAGGCCGACGCGCTGCTCGTGGCGGGCAGTTCGCTGACGGTGCAGTCCGGGCTGCGGTTCGTGCGGAGGGCCGCCGCGGACGGTAAGCCGGTCGCGATCGTCAATCGCGGCCGCACCCGCGGCGATCGCTTCGCGGATGTGCGGGTCGAGGCGGGCTGCTCGGAAACCCTCGCCGCCCTGGCCGCGGCTCCGCTGCAGGCGGCTTCCTGACCTAGAGGCGGGCGAGGTCGTCGGCGTGCACGACGGGCCGCTGCAGATCCGGCGGCAGGTTCTGCGTCGAGAAGCCGATCATGAAGTCCAGTTCGCTCGCGTCGTAGGCGACGACGCCGCGCGCCACCGTCCGCCCGTCCGGCCCGACCAGCCCGACGACGTCCCCGGCGTGGAACGTTCCGCTGATGCCGGTGACGCCGGCGGCCAGCAGCGAACGCCGCCGCTCGACGACAGCGCGGACCGCCCCGGCGTCGAGGTGCAGCTCACCGTGGACGTCGGCGGCGTGCCGCACCCAGAACCTGCGGGCGGACATGCGGTCCGGGCGGGCCGCGAAGGCGGTGCCGACGTCCGCGGTCTTGAGCGCCCGATCGGCCTGCGAGGCGGCGGTGAGCAGCACCGGCACCCCCGAGTCGGCGGCCAGGCGCGCCGCGGACAGTTTCGACGCCATCCCGCCGGTGCCGAGTGCGCCGCCGGATCCGGCGACGACCCCGTCGAGGTCCTCGGGGCTGGTGACCTCGGGGATCAGCGTGGCGCTGCCCTTGCGGGGATCACCGTCGTAGAGACCGTCCACATCCGACAGCAGGATCAGCGCGTCGGCCCCGACGAGGTGCGAGACGAGCGCGGCGAGCCGGTCGTTGTCGCCGAACCGCAGTTCCGTGGTCGCGACCGTGTCGTTCTCGTTGACGACCGGAACGGCGTGCAGCGCCCGCAGCCGGTCCAGGGTGCGCTGTGCGTTGCGGTGCTGGGTCCGGCGGCCGATGTCGTCCGCGGTGAGCAGCACCTGACCGACGGTGCGGCCGTAGCGGGCGAAGGACGTGCCCCACGCGTGGGCGAGCGCGAGCTGGCCGACGCTGGCGGCGGCCTGCTTGGTGGCCAGGTCGCGAGGCCGGCTGGTCAGCCCGAGTGGCGCGAGACCGGCGCCGACCGCCCCGGAGGACACGACCGTGACATCCGATCCCGCCTGCATGCGGGCCTCGATCGCGTCGACGAGCCGGTCCAGGCGGTCACGGTCGAGGCCGCCGACCACGCTGGTGATGGCCGACGAGCCGATCTTCACGACTACGCGGCGTGCGGAAGCGATGACCTCGCGGGTGTCGCTCACGGTGGTTCTGGCCTGCCTTTCGGGTGGGCGCCGATCTAGAATTCGTCGTCGTCGGTGGCGAGACCGCGACGGACCTTCTTCGCGTGACGGCGCTCGGATGCGCTGACGCGGTCGACCTGGTCGAGCCGCGCGTCGGTGCCGCGTCCGGTGGGCACGATGTCGACACCGGCCTGGGTCTGCGGCTCCCATTCGAAGCTGACGTCGCCGATGGTGACGTAGCAGCCCGGTTCGGCGCCCTGCTTGACGAGTTCTTCCTCGACGCCGAGCCGCGCGAGCCGGTCGGCGAGGTAGCCGACGGCCTCGTCGTTGTCGAACGCGGTCTGCCGCACCCAACGTTCCGGCCGGGTTCCGCGGACGATGAAACCGCCGGGGGTCTCCGGGTCGGCGATGACGCTGAAGCCGGATTCGTCGCGGGCCACCGGCCGGATGACCGGACGCTTCGGTGCCGCCGGCGGATGCGCGGCCCGGTACTCCTCGACCATCCGGGCCAGCGCGAACGTCAGCGGCCGCAGACCTTCACGGCTGACCGCCGAGATGGTGAACACCGGCCAGCCGCGGGCCTCGAGTTCCGGGGTGACGAACTCGGCGAGTTCGGCGGCGTCGGGCACGTCGGCCTTGTTGAGAATGACGATCCGCGGCCGGTCGGCGAGGTCGCCGAGGCTGCTGTCCCCCGACAGCGCCGGCTGGTAGGCGGCGAGTTCGGCTTCGAGTGCGTCGATGTCGGAGATCGGGTCGCGGCCCGGCTCGAGGGTCGCGCAGTCGACGACGTGGGCGAGCACCGCGCAGCGTTCGATGTGCCGCAGGAAGTCCAGGCCCAGGCCGCGGCCTTCGCTCGCGCCCGGGATCAGGCCCGGCACGTCGGCGACGGTGAAGGTCGTGTCGCCCGACTGCACGACACCGAGATTCGGGACCAGCGTGGTGAACGGGTAGTCGGCGATCTTCGGCTTCGCCGCGGACAGCACCGACACCAGCGACGACTTGCCCGCGGACGGGAAACCGAGCAGGCCCACGTCGGCGACGGACTTGAGTTCGAGGACGAGGTCGCGTTCCTCGCCTTCCTCGCCGAGCAGCGCGAAGCCGGGTGCCTTGCGGGCCTTGGAGGCGAGCGCGGCGTTGCCGAGACCACCGCGGCCGCCCTTCGCCGCGACGAACCGGTTGCCGACGCCGATGAGGTCGGCGAGCACCTTTCCGTCGGAGTCGAGGACGACGGTGCCGTCGGGCACCTTGAGCACCAGGTCGGCGCCGTTCGCGCCGTCGCGGTTGCTGCCCGCGCCCTGCGCGCCGTTGGTGGCCTTGGCGTGCTGGTGGAAGTGGAAGTCGAGCAGCGTGTGCACGTTGCCGTCCACTTCGAGGATCACGTCGCCGCCGTTGCCCCCGTTACCGCCGTCGGGGCCGCCGAGCGGCTTGAACTTCTCGCGATGGACGGAGGCGCAACCGTTGCCGCCCTTGCCGGCGCTGACGTGCAGCACCACCCGGTCGATGAAGCGGGACATGGGTGGACCTCTCTCCGTCCGAAGAACCGATGACATCCGGCATCGGGGTGTATACGAAAATCAGGGGTGTAAACGAAAACAGTAGGGGCGGACCGGGTATGCGACCCTGGTCCGCCCCTACTGGGAGTATGTCGCGAGGGACACCCTCGCAGCGTCCGAATCGGACGGCAGATCAGGCGTCTGCCGCGACCGGAACGATGTTGACGGTCTTGCGACCGCGCTTGGTGCCGAACTCGACCGAGCCGGCAGCAAGGGCGAACAGCGTGTCGTCGCCGCCGCGTCCCACGTTCACGCCGGGGTGGAAGTGGGTGCCGCGCTGACGCACGAGGATCTCGCCGGCGTTGACGGCCTGGCCGCCGAAACGCTTGACGCCGAGTCGCTGCGCGTTCGAATCGCGACCGTTACGGGAGCTGGATGCACCCTTCTTGTGTGCCATGACGAACCCTCCTGGGGTTGAAGCTGGAAGTCTCGAGTTACTTGATGCCGGTGACCTTGACGACCGTCAGCTTCTGACGGTGGCCCTGGCGCTTGTGGTAACCGGTCTTGTTCTTGAACTTGTGGATGCGGATCTTCGGGCCCTTGGTGTGCTCGACGATCTCACCGGTGACCGAGACCTTGGCCAGCTTGTCGGCGTCGGTGGTCAGCTCGGACCCGTCGACGACGAGGACCGGAGCAAGCGAGACAGCCGTGCCGGGCTCACCCTCGATCTTCTCGACCTTGACGAGGTCGCCCTCAGCGACCTTGTACTGCTTACCGCCGGTCTTGACGATCGCGTACGTTGCCATCGGACGGCTACCCCTTGCTAGTTCGAACGTGCTCGCGCCACGGTGTGCAGCGCGACTGGTCTGTGTGGTTGCTGACTCGGAGCCCGCAAGCTTGCCCGATTTCTCGGATTTCCCGGAATCCAGGCGCAGCACGGCTCTATCGCGAGTAGCGACTGTGCAAGATTACGGGAAGGTGACTGCCAGGGTCAAACCGGCGACACCCGACTGTGTCGAACGACGCCCGGGCCGTGTCGGACAACGCCCGGCGCCCCGGCAGCCGCCGTCACCGACCCGCACACAACGGGCCGGTGACGGTTTCCTACGCCTCGGATTCCTACGCTTCGGCGTCGACCGGCGGGCCCGCGGGCCGGCCGGCGGCGCGCCGGCGGCGAGGCCGGCGTTCCACGGCCACGGCCGCCGGTTCGCCGTCTCCGGCGGCGACGGCCGGAGCCGGTGCCGCCACGGGCTCCTCGACGACCGTGGGCGTCGGGATGACGAACACGGTGCCGGCGCCTTCGCTGTCGCCGGCCGGTGCAGCGGCGGCACGGGAGACCCGGCGGGCCCGGCGACGACGCGGCGCCACCGGCTCCTGTGCTTCCGCTGCCTGTGTTTCAGCCGCCTGGGCTTCCGGCTCGGGCGCAGGCGCCACGGCCTCGGCGACCTCGGCCTCCTCGGCTGTCTCCTCGGCCGGCGCGGCGGCGGTCGCCACGTCGGCGGCGGCCGCGACCGGCTCGGCGACAGCCTCGGTGGTCGTCACGGCCTCGGTCGGTGCGACCTCGGCTGCGACCGGTTCCGGAGCGTGCTCGGCCGCTTCGGCAACCTGCTCGCCGTTGGTTTCGGTCGCGTGGTGGGCGGCCATCGCCAGCGCGACGGGGTGGGCCCGGCGCGCCGCTGCCTCTTCCGGGGTCACATGGTGGTGTGCCGCGGGTTCCACAGGCTGCTGCGGTTCCTGGCTCGCCGCGCGATCACGGCCGCGCTTGCGGCGCGATCCGCCCTCGCTCTTCGAGCGCCCGGAATCCTCGGCCGGCTTCGACTCGATCGGGTCGGAGTGGACGATGATGCCGCGACCGTGGCAGTGCTCACAGGTGGTCGAGAACGCCTCGACCAGACCGGTGCCGAGCCGCTTGCGCGTCATCTGGACCAGGCCCAGCGACGTCACCTCGGAGACCTGGTGACGGGTGCGGTCGCGTCCGAGCGCTTCGGTGAGGCGACGCAACACCAGGTCACGGTTCGATTCGAGCACCATGTCGATGAAGTCGACGACGATCATGCCGCCGATGTCGCGCAGCCGCATCTGCCGCACGATCTCCTCGGCCGCTTCGAGGTTGTTGCGGGTGACCGTTTCCTCGAGATTGCCGCCGGCACCGGTGAACTTGCCGGTGTTGACGTCGACGACCGTCATGGCTTCGGTGCGGTCGATGACGAGCGTGCCACCGGACGGCAGCCACACCTTGCGGTCGAGCGCCTTGGCGAGCTGTTCGTCGATGCGGTGGGCGGCGAAGACGTCGACGCTTCCCGGGTTGTCGTACTGCTCCACGCGCGGCAGCAGGTCCGACGCCACGGTGCGGATGTAGTTCTCGACGGTGCGCCAGGACTTGTCGCCCTCGATGACCAGCTTGGAGAAGTCCTCGTTGAACAGATCGCGGACGACCTTGACGAGCAGGTCCGGCTCCTCGTACAGCGTCTTGGGCTGGCCGGACGCCTCGGACTTGGCCTTCTCGGCCTGCTCCTGGATGGCGGCCCACTGCGTCTGCAACCGGGTCACGTCCCGCGCGAGTTCCTCCTCGCTGACGCCCTCGGCGGCGGTGCGGATGATGACGCCGGCGTCGGCCGGGACGATCTCCCGCAGGATCTCCTTGAGACGCTTGCGTTCGGTGTCGGGCAGCTTGCGGCTGATACCGGTCGACGATCCGCCCGGCACGTACACCAGGAAGCGGCCCGCGAGGCTGATCTGCGTGGTCAGACGAGCACCCTTGTGCCCGACCGGGTCCTTGCTGACCTGCACGACGACCTGATCGCCGGGCTTGAGCGCCTGCTCGATCTTGCGGGAGTTGCCACCGAGGCCGGCGGCCTCCCAGTTGACCTCACCCGCGTACAGCACGCCGTTGCGGCCGCGGCCGATGTCGATGAACGCGGCCTCCATCGAGGGCAGCACGTTCTGCACGCGGCCCAGGTAGACGTTGCCCACCATGGATGCCGAGTTGGCGCTGGTCACGAAGTGCTCGACGAGGATGCCGTCCTCGAGCACCGCGACCTGGGTCATGCCGGCGTGCGCACCGTCGGTCCGCTCCCGCACGACCATGACGCGGTCGACGGATTCGCGGCGGGCGAGGAACTCGGACTCGGTGAGGATCGGCGGGCGGCGGCGGCCGGCCTCGCGGCCGTCGCGGCGACGCTGCCGCTTCGCTTCCAGGCGGGTCGACCCGGTGATGCCCTGGACCTCGTCCTTGACCGCACGGGACTTGCTGCGCGGTTCGCGCTCGTGGATGACGGTGGGGACGGAGTCGTCCTCGACGGTGGTGTCCGCGGCCTCGCTGCCCTTGCGGCGGCGACGGCGGCGGCGACGACGGGACGTGCCCTCGCCCTGCTCTTCCTCCGAGACGCCCTCTTCGGATTCGGCGGCTTCCTCCGCGGCCTCGGCGGCCGGGGTCTCGGTGACCTCGGCACCTGTCTCCGCTTCGGTCCCGCCGCGGGTTTCCCCGGTCTCGGAGACCTCGGCGGCCTCCGTCTCCTCGGCGGCCTTGGATTCCTCGGTGGTCTCTCCGCCCTCGGCGCTGTCACCGCGGCCACGACCGCGGCCACGACGCCCACGCCGGCGACGACGGGGATGTTCCTCTTCGGCCTCGGCGGTGGTCTCGGCGGGCTCTTCCTCGACAGCGGTCTCTGCGCTCTCCTCCGCCTCGACGACCGGCTCGGCCGGGGTCTCGGCACCGCGACGGGTGCGACGGCGGCGCGGGGTGCTCTCGACCGGAGCCGTCAGGTCCGGCTGCAGGAACAGCGGTGCTTCCACGATCGGCTCGACGGTCGGCGCGGGCTGCGGAACCTCGAACAGCGGGGTGTCCTGCACGGGAGCGGTGAACAGGGAACCGGGACCGGCGAGGTGCGTTTCGGTCTCGGGTTCCGGCGCGGTCTCGGGTTCCGGCGCGGCCTCGGGTTCCGGCGCGGCCTCGGCCTCGACTGCCGGCGCAGCCTCCGCCTGGGGTTCCGGCGCAGCCTCGGGCTCGGCTACCGGGGCAGCCTCGGCCTCCGCAGCGGGAGCGGTCTCGTCCGTCGCCGGGGCGGGCGCGACCAGCGCGTCGCGTATCTGCTCCGCGGCGTCACGGTGGAGCGTCGAGTGCGCACTGCGCAGCTCGTGGCCGAACTCCGCGGCCTTGGCGATGACCTCTTTGCTGGTCAGTCCGAGCAGCTTGGCGAGGGCGTGCACGCGAATCTTCGCGGGCAGCTCCGCTGCGGCTTCGGTGGAATTGTCGTTCGGCGGCACTTGATCTGCCACGTAGGTCTCCTAAGACCCCCGGGCGCGTCCATCACCGTCGGCGATGTGACGCGGCCACGCGGGGGCGCAGTCTGTGTGCTCGCGCCCTCTGGCGCGAGGTCTCCGGTCTCGCATCGCGCGGTCGTCCGGTGCCCGTTTTCACTGCACGGCCGAGCGGTGCCTGGCTTGATCGCGAATCGAGCGCCGGAACATCCAGCATGCCGCCGAGCGAGGTGTCTCCTGCGTTTCTCGGCCACAGCGATGTCGGGCATCGTTCCGTGATGTCGTCGGTCGCTCCGCACTCGTTCGTATGGAGCAACCTTCCCCAGTATCCCACACAGGAATGCCCGGATACGCCAACGGCGCCCCGAAGGGCGCCGTCGACTGTTGTCCGCTTCGGCGAACGACTAGGCGTTCGCGAGCTCCGGGAACCAGAGTGCGATCTCACGCTCGGCCGATTCGACCGAATCGGAGCCGTGCACGAGGTTCTCCCCGGCGTCGAGGCCCAGGTCACCGCGGATCGAACCGGGAACGGCCTTCTCGACCGGGTCGGTGCCGCCGGCGAGCTGCCGGAACGCCGCGATCGCGCGGGGGCCTTCGAGCACCGCCGCAACCAGCGGGCCACCGGTGATGAACTCGATCAGACCCGGGTAGAAGGGCTTGCCCTCGTGTTCGGCGTAGTGGGCCGCGGCGACCTCCTCGGTCGCGGTACGCAGCTCGAGCGCCACGATGTTGAGGCCCTTGCGCTCGATGCGCGAGAGGATTTCTCCGACATGACGGCGTGCGACGCCGTCGGGCTTGATCAGTACCAGAGTCCGTTCAGTCACGCCGAACAGCGTAGAGGTTCACTCGCGCTGGCCTGGGAGCAGACCCCGCGCCTCCCGCTCCTTGATGTCTTTGCGCAGGTAGAGCAGGTACGCCCAGACCACCGAGAACAGCACGCCCACGGCGCCGAGCGCCGGGTCGACGAAGAAGCCGAGGAGGGTCAGCACCTGCAGGCCCAGGTTGAACGGGATCGCCCACGAGCGGCCCTGCACCCCTGCGCCGAGGAACATCAGAACCGCCAGCACGATGATGTAGGTGCCGGAGAACGCGTCCAGACCCCCGCCGACGGCGGCGACGACCGGCAGCACGAGCAGCACGACGATCGCCTCGAGCACCAGTGTCCCGGCCATGACGCCGCGGAAACCCTTCCACGGGTCCTTCGCCGGAGGCCGGATCTCAGGATCCTTCCCGGCCGGGTTTTCGTTGCTCACGCGGGGTCCTTTCCGAACAGACTGCGGGCGGCACCGGCAGTGACGACGGAGCCGGTCACCACGACGCCCGCTCCCGATACTGCCTCACCGGGCTCGGCGACCTCCTCGGCGATCGCGATCGCCGTTTCGATCGCGTCGGGCAGTGTCGCAGCCGTCACCACCCGCTCGTCACCGAACAGGGCGACGGCGAGGTCGGCCAGGTCGTCGACGTCCATGGCACGCGGCGAACCGTTGTGGGTGACCACGATCTCGTCGAACACAGGCTCGAGGGCCTCGAGCAGACCGCGGACGTCCTTGTCGGCCATCACCGAGACCACGCCGACCAGCTTGCGGAAGTCGAACTCGGCGGCCAGCGCGGCCGCGAGCGCCTTCGCGCCGTGCGGGTTGTGGGCGGCGTCGAGGAACACCGTCGGCGCACTGCGGACGCGCTCGAGCCGGCCGGGGTTCACCACCGAGGCGAACGCCTCGCGCACCGCGTCGGCGTCGAGCTGCCGGTCCGGTCCGGCCCCGAAGAACGCCTCGACCGCGGCGAGCGCCAGCGACGCGTTGAACGCCTGGTGCTCGCCGTGCAGCGGCAGGAAGATGTCGCTGTACACGCCGCCGAGACCCTGCAGCTCGAGCTGCTGGCCGCCGACGGCGATCTGCCGCTGCAGCACGGCGAACTCCGAACCCTGCCGCGCGACGGCGGCGTCGGCCTCGACCGCCTGACGCAGCAGCACCTCCATCACCTCGGGTTCCTGCTGCGCGATGATCGCGACCGTTTCCCGCGACACCAGGTCGTCGGGGCGGGCCCGCTTGATGATCCCGGCCTTCTCCCCCGCGATCTCCGTGAGGGTCTCGCCGAGGTAACCGGTGTGGTCGATGCCGACCGGCGTGATCACCGCGACCTGGCTCTCGACGACGTTGGTGGCGTCCCACCGGCCGCCCAGGCCGACCTCGACGACCGCGACGTCCACGGGAGCGTCGGCGAACGCGGCGAACGCCATCGCGGTGGTGACCTCGAACTTGCTCATCCGGGGACCGCCCGCGGCCTCGGACTGCTGGTCGATCATCCGCACGTACGGCTCGATGTCGCGGTAGGTGTCGACGTAGGTGCGCGGCGAGACGGGCACCCCGTCGATACTGATCCGCTCGGTCGCGAGCTGCAGGTGCGGGCTGGTCGTGCGGCCGGTACGCCGGTGCAGGCGGGTCAGCAGGGCGTCGATCATCCGGGTCACCGACGTCTTGCCGTTGGTGCCGGCGACGTGGATGACCGGATAGTTGTGCTGCGGGGATCCGAGCAGGTCCATGAGCGCCGCGATCCGGGTCAGCGACGGCTCGATCTTCGTCTCGGGCCA
This sequence comes from Rhodococcus sp. NPDC003382, assembly GCF_053589135.1. Taxonomy (NCBI): domain Bacteria; kingdom Bacillati; phylum Actinomycetota; class Actinomycetes; order Mycobacteriales; family Nocardiaceae; genus Rhodococcus; species Rhodococcus sp. NPDC003382. Next base: position 80,349 of record NZ_JBSFRH010000014.1, on the reverse strand, counting down.
GCGCTGGTCGAGTTCGGCCTCGACCAGCGCCAGTTCCGCGAGATCCACCGGGGACGGTTCCCCGGGTCGTTCGGTGCTCACGCCTGACCCAGCTCCGCCAGTCGCGCGGTGAAACGGGCGATCTCCTCTTCGGCGATCTGCTTGCGCGCGGTGATCTTTTCGACGACCTGCGCCGGGGCCTTCGCCAGGAACGCCTCGTTGCCGAGTTTCGCGGACGTGCCGGCCAGTTCCTTCTCGGCGACCGCGAGATCCTTGCGCAGGCGCGCGATCTCGGCGGCGACGTCGATGGTGCCGGAGGTGTCCAGCTCGACCGTCACGGTCGCGCGGGACAGGCGCACCTCGACGGACGCGGTCGCGGCGAAACCGTCCTCGGGCTCGGTGAGGCGCGCCAGCGAGCGCACCGCCGGGACCTGCGAGGCGAGGTCGGCGGCGTCGATCTCGTTCAGGCGCGCAGCGACCTTCTGCGACGGCTTGAGTCCCTGGTCGCTGCGGAAGCGGCGCACCTCGGTGACGAGCTTCTGCATGTCCTCGATCCGGCGGGCCGCGTCGGCGTCGGTGGCCACCCCGGTCGCGGTCGGCCAGGACGCGATGACCAGCGACTCACCCCCGGTGAGCACCTTCCACAGGGTTTCGGTGACGAACGGGATCACCGGGTGCAGCAGGCGCAGCAGCGAATCCAGCACGGCGCCGAGCACGGCCCGGGTGTGCGCGGCACGGTCGCCGACGACGGCGGTGCCGTCAATCGAGGAACTGTCGGCGAGCTGCACCTTGGCGAGCTCGAGGTACCAGTCGCAGACCTCGTCCCACGCGAAGTGGTACAGCGCCTCGCAGGCCTTGGAGAACTCGAACTTCTCGAAGGCCTCGTCGACCTCGACGCGGACCTGCTCGAGCCGGTCGAGGATCCAGCGGTCGGCGTCGGTGAGCTCGCCGCGGGCGGGCAGCTCGGTCACGACGGCACCGTTCATCAGCGCGAACTTGGTGGCGTTGAACAGCTTGTTGGCGAAGTTGCGCGAGGACTGGGCGTGGTCTTCACCGACGGCGAGGTCGCTGCCCGGGTTCGCGCCGCGCGCGAGCGTGAAGCGCAGCGCGTCGGCGCCGAAGCGCTCGACCCAGTCGAGCGGGTCGATGCCGTTGCCGCGCGACTTCGACATCTTCTTGCCGAACTGGTCGCGGACGAGGCCGTGCAGGAACAGGTCCTTGAACGGAACCTTGCCGCCGCCCAGCGCGTCGTCACCGGCGACGTAGGTGCCGAACATCATCATCCGGGCGACCCAGAAGAACAGGATGTCGTATCCGGTGACGAGAACGCTTGTGGGGTAGAACTTTTCGAGTTCAGGGGTCTTCTCGGGCCAGCCCATCGTGGAGAACGGCCACAGACCCGAGGAGAACCAGGTGTCGAGGACGTCGGGGTCCTGCTCCCAGCCTTCGGGGGCGGTCTCGTCCGGTCCGAAGCACTCGATCTGACCCTCGGGGCCGTACCAGATCGGGATGCGGTGACCCCACCACAGCTGGCGGGAGATGCACCAGTCGTGCATGTGGTCGACCCACGCGAACCACCGCGGTTCCTGGCTGGCGGGATGAATCACCATGTCGCCGTTACGAACTGCATCGCCGGCAGCCTTGGCGAGCGCCTCGACCTTGACCCACCACTGCATCGACAGGCGCGGCTCGATGGTCTCGCCGGAACGCTCGGAGTGGCCGACGCTGTGCAGATAGGGGCGCTTCTCGGCGACGACACGACCCTGCTCGGCGAGGGCTTCGCGAATCTTCACGCGGGCTTCGAAACGGTCCATGCCGTCGAAACGCGTTCCGCTGTCGGCGATCTTGCCGGCCTTGTCCATGATGGTGGGCATCGGCAGGTTGTGCCGCAGACCCATCTCGAAGTCGTTGGGGTCGTGCGCCGGGGTGATCTTCACGGCACCGGTGCCGAACGTCGGGTCGACGTAATCGTCGGCGATGACCGGGATCTGCCGTTCGGTGATCGGGTGGTAGATGGTGGTACCGACGAGGTGCTTGTACCGCTCGTCGTCGGGATGCACCGCGACGGCAGTGTCGCCGAGCATCGTCTCGACACGGGTGGTCGCGACCACCACGTGCGGTTCGTCGTCGTTCAGGGAGCCGTAGCGCAGGGAGACGAGCTCACCCTCGACCTCCTCGAACTTGACCTCGATGTCGGAGATGGCGGTCTGCAGCACCGGCGACCAGTTCACCAGGCGCTCGGCGCGGTAGATGAGGCCGTCGTCGTACATGCGCTTGAAGATGGTCTGCACAGCGCGGGACAGGCCCTCGTCCATGGTGAAGCGGTCGCGGGACCAGTCGACGCCGTCGCCGATGCGGCGCATCTGGCCCTGGATGGTGCCGCCGGACTCGCGCTTCCAGTCCCACACCTTCTCGACGAACTGCTCGCGGCCGAAGTCTTCCTTCGTCTTCCCGTCCGCGGCGAGCTGCTTCTCGACGACGGTCTGGGTGGCGATGCCGGCGTGGTCCATGCCGGGCAGCCACAACGTCTCGAAGCCCTGCATGCGCTTGCGGCGTGTGAGCGCGTCCATCAGGGTGTGGTCGAGGGCGTGGCCCATATGCAGGCTGCCGGTGACGTTCGGCGGCGGCAGCACGATGGAGTAGCCGGGCTTCTCGCTCGTCGGGTCGGCCTGGAAGTACCCGGCATCTACCCAGCCCTGGTACAGCTCGGCCTCGACAGCGCTGGGGTCCCAGCTCTTGGGGAGGGCGTCGGCGGGATTCTGCGGGTTCTCTGGCGCACTGGTCACCAGGCAATCCTAAGCGCCGCGCACAAATCGCCTGGACATGCCCCGTCGCCCGGACGGCCCGCGCCCGGTCGCGATCACTGCGCCCAGGGCGGGGTGAGTTGCGTGCCGTCGTTCAGGGTCGCGGTCAGCCCCGGGGTGGTCGTGACCCAGACGGTGGTTTCCCGTGGTCCGCCGTCGACGATCATCTCGGCACCGGCGCGCACCAGTGCGACGTTCCCCTGTTCGACGCGGTTGCGGGAGCCGTCGATGGTGACGTGCAGCGTTCCGTCGAGGACGAGGAGCACCTCGTCGCGGCTCGGGCGGTGGGCGACGCCGCGCGTTCCCGCCGGCACCGTCAGCTTCCACGCGCACAGCTGTGTGCTGTTCCGGGACGCCACGTAGGACGCGAACGTGCTGCCGTGCGCGTCGAACCGGACGGCGTCCGCAGCTCCGAGGACCGACATCTTCTCCCCCTCATATAGTCAAGTTACTTGTCTATATGGTCAAGCTTCTTGACCTTTCTGTCAAGATGAGTCCATGACCGACTTCCCGGATCTCCCGGTACTCGTCCTGCGGGCCGCGAGCCACCTGGTCGACGCCATCCAGGAGGGCGTCGCCGCACGCGGGTTCACCGACGTCCGGCCGTCGCACGGATTCGCCTTCGCCCGGATCAGCTCCGGCGACGCCACCGCGTCCGACCTCGCCGAGCACCTCGGCGTCACGAAGCAGGCCGCCGGACAGCTCGTCGACCAGCTCGTCGACCGCGGCTACGTCACGCGGGAAGCGGACCCCACCGATGCGCGAGCACGGCTGCTGCGTCTGACCGACCGAGGGTGGGCCTGCACGCGTGCGGCGGACGACGCGGCGCGCGAGGCGGTCGAGCAGTGGCGGGACCGGCTCGATCCCGCGACCTACGCGGCGCTCGGCACCGCACTGCGGACCGTGGTCACGCCGGGACGACTGCGTCCCGCGTGGTGACCGCGCCGCGTGTGAATCCGCCCCCGATCGGGTACTCCGTGAGCCCGCAACCGGTCGACACGAACGGGAGACCACGATGATGCGAGCACTGATGCTGGCGGCGGGCGCGGCCGCAGCCGGATACGTCCTCGGCTCGAAGTCGGGCAGAGGCACCTACGACAAGCTGGTGGGTCAGTCCGCGGACCTGTGGCACAAACCCGCGGTCCAGGACAAGGTGCACGAGGCGTCCAAGGTCGTCAAGGACACCGTCCCCCAGGTGTCGAAGGTCGTGAAGGACACCGTGCCCCACGTCCAGGAGACGCTCGGCTCACTGGCGAAGAAGGCCGGCCACAAGCACTGATCGCTCGACCCCGCCGAGCCGGTCGATCTCAGCCCAGCAGTTCCGGCAGGTCGATCGGCCGGCCCAGCACGTGCTCGGACAGGAACGCCTCGACCGTCCGGTACCAGATCGCGGTGTGCTGCGGGCTGAGCACCCAGTGGTTCTCGCTCGGGAAGTAGAGGAAGCGATGCACGGTCGTGCCGTCGTCGTCGGCGGGCAGGCCGGATTCGGACAGCAGTTCGTACCACAGACGCAGGGCCTCCCCGATGGGAACGCGATAGTCCTTGTCGCCGTGGATCACCAGCATCGGGGTGACGATGCTGTCGACGTACAGGTGCGGTGAGTTCTCCACCGCCATCTCGGGGGTCATCTCGCGCTGCCAGTACCAGGCGGCGTCGGTCGTGGGCGCGAACTGGTCGAGCGCCCACAGACTCGCGTGGGTGACGATCGCGCGGAACCGGTCGGTGTGCCCGGCGATCCAGTTCGCCATGTAGCCGCCGAACGATCCGCCCATCGCGCCGGTGCGTTCGGAGTCGATCTCGGGCAACGCCTCGGCGGCGTCGGTGATCGTCATGAGATCGGTGAACGGTTCCTTGCCCCAGCGACCCCAGCCGCGCTGCACGAAGGCGCGACCGTATCCGGTGGACAGTGCCGGGTCGGGCAGCAGCACCGCGTAGCCGCGGGCGACGAGCAGCCACGGGTTCCACCGCCACGACCAGGTGTTCCACGAGTTCAGCGGGCCGCCGTGCACCCACAGCAGCAGCGGCGCCGGCGTAGCGGCCGCCGCCCCGGCGGGCAGCGCCAGCCAGGCGCGCACCGGCGTGCCGTCGGCGGCGGTGGCGTGCACCTCGGTGAGCCGTCCGGGAAGCTCCGGCAACTCGCTCGGCGCCCGCAACGGCACGACGGTGCCGCGGTCGTCGCCGGTCAGGGCGATCCGCACGGGATGCGGGGGTGCCTCGTAGGACGCGCGCAGCGCATACGCGAACCGGCCGTCCGGCGCGACCTTCACGTCGGTGTAGGCGGCGTCGTCGGTGGTGAGCCGGACGGGCACGTCGGTGCCGAGCGTGAACGCGAAAATCGGTGCGCGGCCGTGGTCGTCGGCGGTGAGCAGCAGACCCGAGCCGTCCGGCAGCCACGCCGACGATGTGGGCCAGCGGTCCCAGCCGACGGTCGTGTCCACCGTCTCCTTGGTGGCAATGTCGCACACCCGCAACGTGATCCGCGGCGGATCCTCGGGAGTGGTGACGGTCTGGTGCAGGTACGCCAGGTGGGTGCCGTCCGGGGAGATCCGGGGCGCGGTGGACTCGGCGTCCTCGTCGTCGACGATCGAGGTGCGCAGGCCGGTTTCGAGATCGACGCGCACGAGCGTGCTGCGGCGCGATGCGAGCGGGCCGGGTACCGACCATGTGGTGACGGCGAAGCTGCCGTCGGCGGCGATGTCGAGGTCGGCGTTGCGCAGCGAGCCACGGATGCCGGGCGTCAGGTCGGCGAGGGTCTTCTCGGTGCCGACCGAGAGCAGGTGCGGGCGGTCCGGGCCGAGGTCGGCGTCCCAGTAGCGGACGGGATAGCCGGTGTGCAGGACGGCGGAGACCTTGGCGTCCTTGCGGGCCGAACGGATGCGCTCGTCGTCACTGTCGGAGTGGCCCAGCACGTTCGCGGTCACGACGATGCGATCGGCGCGGGTTGCCGTGCGCACCGCGGAGATTCCGCCCGCGCGCTGCGCGATCTGCTCCGCTTCTCCCCCGCCGGCGGGCAGCCGCCACAGCGACGCCGGATCGTCGTCGCCACCGCGCGCGGCGGTGAACAGCAGGTCGCTCGACGCGGTGAAGACCGGGTTCGATTCGCCCTTCGCACCGTGGGTGAGCCTGCGCGCCGGGTTCTGCCCCTGAGGATCGAGTTCCCACAGCGCGCCGACATAGGCGGTGGACTTCTCGTCGAGTGTGGACTGTGCGATCACCACGCGCGTGCCGTCCGGAGACAACGCGAGAGTTGTGACGCGGGGAAGGGCAAGGTAGTCGTCGAGGTCGTCGAACGCCGTCATGGCGCACACAGTAGTGCCGCGACCGTGCAGTTCCGGGACTCTGCGGGGCGGGTGTGCGGAAAGTGGCGTGGCGGCCGGTTGTAATCTGGTTGCCGATCATCCCCACCTCGAACGGAGAACACTGCTGTGGTCGACCTCGCCTTCGTCATCGCCGGTTCGGAAGCGACCGGTGGCGCCGGCCTGCAGGCGGACCTGAAGACCTTCCAGCAGCTGGGGGTGTACGGCCTCGGCACCACGACGTGCATCGTCTCGTTCGACCCGGAGAACAACTGGGGACACCGGTTCGTGCCGATCGATCCGCAGGTCATCGCCGACCAGATCCAGGCCGCGACCGCCGCGCACAACCTCGACGTCGTGAAGATCGGCATGCTCGGCACGCCCGCGACGATCGACGTGGTCGCCGAGGCGCTGGGCCGGCAGTCCTGGCGGCACGTGGTGCTCGACCCGGTCCTGATCTGCAAGGGTCAGGAACCCGGCGCCGCCCTCGACACCGACAACGCGCTGCGCACCCAGATCCTGCCGTACGCGACTGTCGTGACCCCCAACCTCTTCGAGGCCCGGACCCTCTCCGGCATGGACAGCATCGCGTCCGTCGACGACCTGATCGAGGCCGCGCGGCGCATCCACGACCAGGGCCCGCAGTACGTCATCGCCAAGGGCGGTGTCGAGCTCGACGGCGACGACGCGGTCGACGTGCTGTTCGACGGCACCGACGTCACGCTGCTCACGGCACCGAAGATCGGCAACGAGCGCGTCTCCGGCGCCGGCTGCACCCTGGCCGCGGCGATCACCGCCGAACTCGCGAAGGGCACCGACGTCGCCCAGGCCGTCCAGATCGCGAAGGACCTCGTCACCCGCGGCATCAAAGGCCGGGTGTCGGCGAACACCCCGTTCGACACCGTGTGGCAGGGCGCGTAGCCCATCCCGGATAGCCCGTGCCCGTGCGTGGTTTCGGTAGTCACCGCTACCGAAACCACGCACGAGGGTCAGGGGCGCACACCTCCGAATTCGCGCAGCCACTTCAGGCCCGGCTCGCGGGTGCGGGTGATGCCCTTGTAATCGGCCATGTCCTCGGGCAGTTCGTCGAGCACACGGTAGAGACGGTCGGCCCATTCGGGCACCCGGGCGATGTCCTCGAACGGCAGCAGGTACGTGCGGATGAGGAACATGATCGCGCCGGATGTACCGAGGCGCACAAGGTGCTGGACTTCGACGCGCAGGTGCAGCCGCCGCCCCACGTCTTCGAGAGGTCCCTCGGCGAGCAGTCGCCGGTCCCGGCCCCATTCGGGATAGGTCTCGGTGGACTGGTCGAGGCGGCGGTCGACGCTGAGCGACCAGTTGGTGCGCCGGTAGCACTGTCCCGGCTGCAGCCCCATGAGGAACCGTTGCGCGCGCGGGATCACCCCTTCGGCATGGACACGCGGTACCGGACCGTGGATCTGGAGAAAACTCATGCCGACGTCGAAGCGCAGCGACCAGTCGGCCGCGAAGGTCACCAGGCCGGCGTCACCCCACAGCGCTCCCTCGCGCTGGTCGAGCAACACGACGTCCTCCTGGATCTGCCTGCCGATGAAGCGCAGCGGAGACTCGGGAAGCGTGGACCGCTCACCGAAGACGAAGGCCTGTTCGACGTCGAGCACCCGGTTGCTCCAGCGCAGGATCGCGCCGTCACGGTCGAGCGCGAACGTGCGCGGGTCGGCGTCGGCGAGCATCCGCATGAGCATGATCATCGCGTCCCACTGCGCGATCTCCATGTGCGGCAAGGATTGGAAGCGGGTGGGATCGGCGGCGAGGATCCGCTCCCGCTCGGCGAGGTCGTCGAGGTAGCAGCCGTCGATGTCGACGGGATGCCTGCCCCATCCGCCCGCAGCAGTTTCCACCACGCTTCCGGCGGGTTCGACGTTGGTGCTGTAGCGGTAGGTGTCGCGGGCGAACGGAAACGGGAAACGTGCAATCCGATCCGGAAGATCGGTGCCGCTGTCACGGATCGCGAAATCTATTGTTGCACTCACAGATCCAACTCCAATCTCTCTCCGCTCGCGCGGGAGACACACGGCATCAGGCAATCCCCCGATTCCTTCTCCGCCTCACCGAGATACAGGTCGCGATGGTCGATCCCACCACCGGTAGCGGGCAGGCGGCATTCGCCACACACGCCCTGCCGGCAGAGGTTGGGTACCGCGATCCCTTCGGATTCGAGTGCTTCGAGCAGGCTCACGCCGGAGTCGACCACGACATCGAGACCACTGCGGCGCAGGTGCGCGGTGAACGGCGCGCCCGGGTCGAGCGCGCCGACACCGAAGTGCTCGTAGTGGACCCGCGCGTCGGGCCATCCGACGGCCCGGGCACGCGTTGCGAGGTCGTCGATGAGACCGGACGGGCCGCAGACGTACATGTGCGCCCCGATGGGCTGATCCAGCAGCACGGAGTCCACGTGGGCACGGAAGCGATCCTTCGAATCGTAGGTCCGCAATCGGTCCCCGCAGAGTTTCCGCAGTTCTTCGAGGTGGGGGCCGTCCCCGTCGCGGAAAACGTAGTGCACCTCGAACGAGCGCGCCCACTGCACGGCGGCACGGACGTGGGACAGGATCGGGGTGACTCCGATGCCACCCGCGACGAGCACGTGGTGCCGGGCCGTGAGGACCGGAGCGAAAGCGCTACGCGGGGTGGAGATCGAGACACGATCGCCGACCCGCAGGTCGTGGATCCACCGCGACCCGCCGCGTCCGGATTCCTCGAGCCGCACCGAGATCGCGTAGTGGTCGGGTTCGAACGAGGGACCGGTCAGCGAATAGGAATTGCGCCGCGCTCGCCCGTCGGGTCCCGTGCCGCACGCGACGACGACGTGACTGCCGGGAGTGAAGGACGGCAACGACCGACCTCCCGGATCGGCCAGGCGAACGTGCCGGACGGTGGGAGACGATTCGATCGTGTCGGTGACCGACAGATACAGGTCCGTCTCGGCACGCGCATACCCTGCCGAGGCATCCGACATCAGCGTCATCAGAGTTCCTCCGCATCGATCATGTAGCCGAGATAGGCGCCGTGCAGGCGCGAAACATGGTGGTATACAACCAGTTCCGATGCACAGGTCGGACATGTCGTGCACTGTCCGATCCCGACCTCCGCGAGATGCGTGGCGTGACAGTGCGCGCAGTAGACGCTGCGCGTCATCACGTCGATCGGAACGGGGAGGATCTCCGCGTCGAGAAGTCCTCCGGCCACGGCCGCCGCTCGCGCCGACAGCACTGCAGCCTCCGGCCCGACGAGAACCAGTCGCCATCCCACCCGGGCGGCACTCAGTTGACGTTCCAGGACCTCCGCCGCGGTGTCACCCCACACGGCCGGCAGTCGTAACCAGCCGACTCGACGGCCTCCGAAGGACGACACGAGACTCCGCGCTTGCGCGAGTGCGGCGTCACCGAAGGACAGAACGGTCACCGAGCGTCCGCCCTCTGCGATGCGCCGCTCTTCCTCCCATCTCGGCACGCTGGTGGTATCCATGCAGACGCTCATCGCATCACCTACGGCGCGAAGGACCGGTGGCCGACGTAGAACGCGAGCGCGCCCTCGGGGGTGGTGAAGCGGATGCGAGATCCCTTGGGAAAGAAGATCGCATCGCGAGCTCGCGCGATCTCGACCTGCCCGGTGTCGAGGTTCTCGAGGCGGAACTCGCCGTCGAGAACCACCTTCATCTCGTCGTACTCGTACATGTAGTCGAGCGGAGCCTCGGTGGGTTCGAGGGCGAAGTACCCCGCCGCCATCTCCGATCCGTCGGGGTTCGGATAGACGTCGTCGATGTACCCCTTCGTTCCCGGGAATTCGTCGAGCGACATCTGCGGGAGCGTCTTCCAGAATCCGGAGGTCACCCGGAAAACGGGTGCTGTGGTCGTGGTCTCGGACATGAGAACTCCTCGGAAAGGAATGCGCGAACGCGCGCTGTGCGGCGAAACGTCGATCGCTGACGTGAAACACACGATAATGCGAAGAAACGCAGCGATGGGTTGCCGCTCGGTTAACGCGTGTAACCGATTCCTCTCGGAAGCACGACTTTCGGGCCGCGGGCCATGAAGCCCGCGGCCCGAACGAAGAGTTCGTCAGTTGCCGGATCCGAAGAAAGCGCGGTGCCAGATGCGCGTGACGATCTGCGCTCCCTGCTCGACCGGCATCGGAGACCGCTGGAGAGCATCCTGGGCATACCAGACGTAGGCGGACTGTTCCACCATGCACGCGGCGGCCTCGACCACGCCCCGCACGTCGAGACCGCCGACCGTGTCCATGCCACACTTCACCTTGAGCACGGTGGTGAACCGGTCGATGTGCCGATTGCGCATCGACCACCAGATCTCGCGGAAACGCGGGTCGACGCTCGCAGCCTCGACGAGAGTCCGCATGATGTCGCGGTTTTCGTAGTAGTGAGACAGGTAACCGGTGTTCGCTTCGAGCAGCGCCTGGTACGGATCGTCCTCGATGCGGTGCTCGGTCGCACCACTGGCACGGAACAGATCGTCGTGCGTGTCGGCGATCAACGTCGCAAACAGGTCCTCCTTGTCACTGAAGTACCTGTACAACCCCCCGAGCGACATCCCGGCTTCCGTCGCGACGCCACTCATGGTGGCGCCGACGTAACCGTCGCGAGCAAAGACCGAGCGCGCCGCTTCCAGCAGCTTGGTGCGGGTACGGCGCCCCTTGGTGGTGTTCGGCAGGTGCGACATGTCCCTCCTTTCGTTGCGGGCATCGTAGCCGTTCAACACAATGTTCATCAGAGTTAACAAAAAAGCGACGTCACTCTCTTGACGTGAGCCACGTTACTACTCCAGAATCGTTTCATCGACATCGCGTCCCTTCCCGCGACGCCTCTTTTGCTTCTTCATCCGGCTTCCACCGAAACGGAGTCCCCCGTGAATTCCCGCGCAACCACTCTCGCCACCGTCGTGCAGGGCCACACCGCCGGCACCCGGACTCCCCTCGAACTCTTCCTCGACCACCTCGAGCGCGATCCCCACGCCCTCGCCGTCTGCGACGACCGAGGACACGCCCTGTCCCGCGCCGAACTGTGGGAGCTGGCCGGCGAGGTCGAGCAGGAACTTGCCGTCCATGGTCTGGGCGAAGGCGATCTCGCCATCGTCTGCATGCCCAACTGGACCGAGTGGATGACGTCCTATCTGGGTGTCGCGCGACGCGGGATGATCGCCGGCACCCTGCCGGTGACCACCGACCCCCGATCCATCGCCTACACCGCGAACCTCGTGAGTGCGAAGGTTGTCGTGCTTCCCCTCGAACATCGCGGCCGCGACTTCGTCGCCGAATCCGAGGTTCTGGCAGAAGAACTCGGACGCGAGGTGAAGATCCTCCTCGTCGACGGTGACGGAACCCGCACCTGGCGTACCTTCGGCGGCGCACCGGTGACGATCCCGGCCTATCCGGACGACCTGGTCCACGTGCTGTTCTCGTCGAGCACCACCGGAAAGTCGAAGGCGATCGCACATTCCGAGGCGAGCCTGAGCGCCTACAACCGGATGGTCATCGACCGCTACGAGGTCTCCGGTGAACGGCCGATCTTCATGCCCTCCCCGCTCGGTCACAGCACGGGCTTCTGGCACGGCGCCCGGATGTCGCTGATGACGGGTGCCTCCCTCGTCCTGCAGGATGCCTGGAAGCCCCGCCGGGCGCTCGAGCTCGTCGAGAAGTACGGCTGCGAGATCACCGTGGCCGCAACTCCTTTCCTCAAGGACATCGTCGACACCGAATGGGATTCCACAGCACCCAAGCTGGCCGGGATGCGGATCTTCCTGTGCGGCGGCGCCCCCGTCGCCCCGAGCCTCATCGAACTGGCGCAGGAACAGATGCCCGACACCCGTATCGCGGCGATCTGGGCGATGAGCGAGGGCGGCGCGACCTCGAGCCTGCCGGGCGACTCCACGGAGCTCGTTGCGCACACCTGTGGCAAGGTGATGCCCGGCGTGACGCTCGAGACGATCCGCGAGGACGGCACGCTCGCACCGCGCGGGACCGACGGTGAAATCGTCATGCGTACCCCGTCGCTCTTCCTCGGCTACATCGGCCAGGAACAGCTCTACCGCGAGTCGTTCACGAACGACGGCTGGTTCCGCACCGGCGACACCGGAATCGTGGACGACAACGGCTACCTGCGTCTGACCGGACGTCTCAAGGACCTCATCATCCGCGGCGGCGTCAACATCTCCCCCGTCGAGATCGAGAACGCCGTCTCGGGGCACCCGCAGGTCGCGCGCGTGGCCGTCGTCGGCAGCCCCGACGACCGGCTCGGTGAACGGATCTGCGCGGTGATCCAGCCGCTCGGCGCCGCCCCGACCTTCGACGAACTCGTCGGATGGCTCGCGGATCGCGACGTGCCTCGGAGGTTGTGGCCGGAGTCGATCCGCATTCTGCCCACCATGCCGGAGACCCCCGCCGGGAAGATCCGCAAGAACGTTCTCAGAGAACTGATCTCGTCAGGAGAAGATATGACCAGCAGCACCGTCGACCTCACGACGCAGACCGTCACGCTCCGCGACATCGACGTGACCTACACCCGCGCCGGTGAGGGCCCCGCGGTCGTGCTGATCCACGGACTCGCCGAAGATCACCGCAGCTGGCGCGCCGTCCAGGAAGCCGGACTGCCGGTGACCACCTACGCCTACGACCTCCGTGGGCACGGACGCACCACCGTCGGCTCGCCCGCCGGCACTCTCGCCCAGCTGCGCGACGATCTGATCGCCTTCCTCGAAGAGGTCACCGGTCCCGCGATCTGCGTCGGCTTCTCTCTCGGCGGCACCGTCGTCCTCTCCGCCGCGGCCGAGCGCCCCGACCTCGTGACGAAGGTCGTCGCACTGGGCACCTCGAGTGTCGTCGGCCGCGGAGCGGCAGCCTTCTACGCCGGCCGCATCGAACTCTTCCGCGGCACCGACGCCGAGGAGCAGCGCACCGCCCTCCGCGCCGATACCGCTGCTGCCCTGCACAACCCGGACTCCGACCTCGACGCCGTCACGGACTTCCGGCTCGAAGCCGTCGGCGGGGCGCAGGGTTACATCAACGCCTCCACCGCCATGGCCGCACTGGTCGAGTCGCCGCTCACCCCCGAGTTGGCCCGGATCGGGAGCGAGACCGAGGTCGCGATCGTCGGTGCCGACCACGACACCTTCTGCCCGAAGAAGGCCGCGGACATCATCCTCGGTGCGATCGAGCACGCCACCTACTCCGAGATCACCGGTGCCGGCCACCTGATGCTCGTGGACCAGCCCGAGCAGTCGATCGAGACGCTTCGCCGACTTCTCCCCTGAGAAGCGCCACCGATCAATCACTTCCAGAACACCGTCCTTCCGAAAGGCTCCATGATGCAAGAACGTCCCACCGCCCTCGTCACCGCCGCCGCGGGCGCAGGAATCGGCGCCGCCATCGCCACCCGCCTCGCCGCCGACGGTTTCGATGTCGTCATCACCGACGTCCACGAGCGCCGCAGCCACGAACTGGCCGCGAAGCTGGCCGGCGAGCACGGACGCGACTTCGACAGCTACGTCCTCGACGTCACCGACGAGGCCCGGGTCGAGGCCGTCGTGTCCGAGATCGCCGCGAAGAAGGGCCGCCTCGACGTTCTCGTCAACAACGCCGGCTGGAGCAAGATCGAGCCCGTCGCCGAGATGTCCTCCGAGACCTGGAAGCGTTGCCTCGATGTCGACCTGAACGGCACCTTCTACACCATGCGCTACGCGCTTCCGGTGATGCAGAAGAACAACTCCGGCGCAATCGTCAACATCAGCTCGATCGCCGCCTACGAGACCAGCACGGAGCACGGCGCCGCCTACTCCGCAGCCAAGGCCGGTGTCCTCGCCCTCACCCGCGTCGCCGCCGCCGAGAACGGCAAGCACGGCATCCGGGTCAACGCCATCACCCCGGGCCTGATCTACAACGACTTCCTCCGCAAGATCTACCCGGACGAGTTCTTCTCCGGCTACGCCGAGAACCGCTCCCTCGTCGGCCGTGTCGGCCGCCCCGAGGACGTCGCCGGGCTGGTGTCGTTCCTGGTCGGACCCGACGCCGGTTACGTCACCGGCGAGGTCTACGGCATCAGCGGTGGGGTGCACCCGCATGGCTGAGAACCCGCTGCACCTGCCCATCCGTGAGCTCACCGACGCCTACGCGCGTGGTGACCTGAACCCCATCGACGTCACCGAGGAGGTCCTCGACCGGATCGAGCGATTCGATCCGGAGGTGCGCGCCTACGTGACGGTCACGGCCGATCTGGCTCGTTTCCAGGCGGCCGACGCGGCCGATCGGTACTCCCGCGGGGAGCGCGCCCCGCTCCTCGGGGTCCCGGTATCCATCAAGGACGCCTTCCACCTCGCGGACACGGAGACCGGCCTCGGATCGCTGACCCAGCGCGGGCGCGTCGCCCGGTCGGATTCCGGTGCCGTCGCCCGCCTGCGTGCAGCGGGTTCCGTGATGCCGGGCAAGACGAGCGTTCCCGAGTTCTGCCAGTCCGCCACCAGCGACAACCTGCTCGGTCCCGAGACCGGCAACCCGTGGGATCCGACGCGGACCCCGGGCGGTTCGAGTGGCGGCGCGGCGGCCTCGGTCGGTGCCGGCCTCGCCACGATCGGACTCGGTTCGGACGGCGGCGGATCCATCCGGATCCCCGCGGCCTTCAGCGGCCTCGTGGGATACAAGCCGACCACCGGTTTGTGTGCGGACGAGCGCGGCTTCCGGGCGATGACGGACTTCGTCACGGCCGGTCCGCTCGCCTGGACGGTGGACGACGCCCGCATCATGACCGAGATCCTCGCCGAGACGAGTTTCGCCCGTGCCTCGGTACCGAACCGACGGATCGCCTTCTGCCCACGTCCGGACGGACGTCCCGTCGATCCCGCCGTCGTCCGCACGGTCGAGGCCGCCGCCTCCATCCTGTCGGATCTCGGTCACGAGGTCGTCGAGACCGACATCCCGATCCACGGCTGGAACGAGATCTTCGGGCCCCTCGTGCTCGACGACGAACTCCGCGAGCGGGCGCATCTGCTCGAACGTCCGGAACTGCTCACCCCGTACGAACGCGCGAGCCTGCGCGCAGCGGAGCAGCTGACCAGCGCCGAGGTCGCCCTCGCACGCGAGGCACTGGGTGATTTCCGCCGCCGTGTCGACAGCTTCCTGCACGGCTTCGACGCGATCCTCACTCCCACGGTCGCGACCGTTGCGTTCCCCCACGAACAGCGGCCGAAGACGATCGACGGCGAGAAGGCGGACTGGTTGTGGGGCGCCTTCCCCTTCACCTCGCCGTTCAATGTCGCTGCAACACCGGCGATCTCGCTTCCCGCGGGGACCTCGGAAGGACTGCCGATCGGTGTCCAGCTGGTCACCGCTCGCGGCCGCGACGCCGACCTGCTGAACCTCGCGGAGTCCCTGGAGTCGGCACTCGGTTTCGACTACGCTCCGGTGCGCGAGCGCTGGGCGTCCCGGCCGGTCCCGGAGCCGGTGTCGTGACCGCCGGGCTCGACTGCCGGCGCCACGGGGGCGTCCTCGAGATCGTCCTCGACCGTCCGGACCGGCGCAACGCTCTCTCCCGGGAACTTCTCCGCGAACTCCGCCGGGTCTTCACCGACCTGTCGGACGGAATCCGTGCCGTGGTCCTCACGAGTTCGGGACGGGTGTTCTGTGCGGGCGCGGACTTCGCCGATCTGACAGGCACTTCCGCCGACCTCGACTACGACCGGGATCTCGAGGACGCATGCGCCTCGATCCGCAACAGCGCGGTTCCCGTCGTCGCCGTCGTCGACGGGGCGTGCGTCGGCGCCGGTGTCGAGCTCGCCACCTCGTGCGACGTCCGGATCGTCGGCCCGCGAGCATGGTTCCGGGTCCCGGCCGTCGAACTCGGGCTGCTGTACAACCCGGCGTCGATCCGCCGGGTCCACGCCACGCTGCCCCGCACGACGGTCACCCGGCTGCTGGTGCTCGCCGAACGATTCGACGCCGACGACGCCGTACGCAGCGGACTGGCCACCCATTCCGCGGACGGGGATCCGCGCGAGCACGCTCTGACGCTTGCGGAGCGGCTCGTCGGTCTCCCGGAGGACGCCCTCTCCGCGACACGGGACCTGCTCCGCAGACTCGACGACGGAGACTACGACGACGCCGCATGGCAGGCCACTCGAATCCGCTTGATGGACAGCGCCGCTCGACACGAGGCCGTCGCCGCGGCCTCCGAGCGGCACGGCGCCTCCGCCTCCTGACACCCTCTCCACCCCAAGGAAAGCTCATGAACGCAGTTGCCTCCCTGAAGGGCTACGACCTCGGTAGCCGTGTCGTCTCGTACGGCGAATCCGATGCGATCCTCTACGCGCTGTGCGTCGGCGCGCGCCCCGACCAGCTGCCGCTGGTCTACGAGCGGGACCTGCACGTGCTGCCGACCTTCGGCCTGGGTCTGGGCCTGTGGGCAGTCGAGGAGGCCGGCGAGCTCGGCGCCTACGACCGGCTGAAGTCGCTCCACGCGGCACAGCAGCTGACGGTCCATGCGCCCTTCCCTCGCTCGGGCAAGCTCGAGATGCGTGCCCGCGTCGCCGACGTCTGGGACAAGGGATCCGCGGCGACCGTCGACATCGCCGTCGAGTGCGAGCAGTTCACCGCGACCTACGCGATCCACCTGCCCGGCTCGGGCGGCTGGGGCGGTGAACGCGCACCCTCCGCGCCGCGGATCGATCTCGAATCCGCTCCGTTCCGGCAGGATTCCCACATCGCCGCGAACCTGCCGGCCCTGTACCGCCTCACCGGCGATCTGCATCCCGTCCACATCGACCCGGAGGTCTCTTCGGGCTACGGCTTCGAACGACCCATCCTGCACGGTCTGTGCACGCTGGGCATCGCGGCACGCACGGTCGCCGAGGCCGCCGGAGCCCAGCCGTGGGAACTCCGGGAGCTCCGAGCCCGCTTCGCGGCGCCGGTTCTGCCCGACGCCACGCTGACCGTCCGGGCACAGGCCGCCGGCACGAACGTCGACTTCGACGCACGCATCGGCGACATCGGTGTCCTCTCGGGCGGGCACGCGGAATTCTGACCGCACACCACGTTCGACCCCCAGCTCTACAGCCCCCAGCTCTACAGAAGGAAACTCCCCCGCTCCACAGGAAAGTCCCGCCGAAAGGGCACATCCATGACCGCACACGCCGCTTCCAGCTTCGGAACCAAGCAGCAAAAACGCGCGTTCCTCGCCAGTCTCGTCGGCACCACCGTCGAGTGGTTCGACTTCTTCATCTACGCCACAGCCGCCACGCTCGTCTTCTCGACGATCTTCTTCCCGAAGCTGGGATCGAATGTCGGCATCCTGGCCTCCTTCGCGACCCTCGGTGTCGCCTTCCTCGCCCGCCCCGTCGGCGCGTTCATCTTCGGCCATCTCGGTGACCGCCTGGGCCGCCGCACGACGCTGATCACGACGCTGACCGTGATGGGTGCCTCCACCGGCCTCATCGGTCTGCTGCCCACCTGGGAGCAGGTCGGCATCTGGGCTCCCGTCATGCTCACCGCCCTCCGCTTCCTGCAGGGTGTCGCGGTCGGCGGCGAGTGGGGCGGTGCCGTGCTCATGAGCGTCGAGAACGCGCCGAAGGCCCGGGAGCGCTTCTACGGATCCGCTCCGCAGATCGCCAGCCCGCTCGCGCTGGTTCTGGCGACCGTCGTCATGTACTTCGTCGCCCGGATGCCCAACGAGCAGCTGATGTCCTGGGGATGGCGGATTCCGGTCCTCGCCGGCTTCGTTCTCGTGGTCATCGGCCTGATCATCCGGCTCGGTGTCGAGGAGTCGAGCGAGTTCACCGAGGTGAAGGAGACGGGTTCGGTCACGGACCGCCCCATCCTCACGGTTCTGCGGACGCTGCCGGGTCGAGTCCTCGCCGGCATCGGCCTGCAGGCCAGCGTGATCGTGCTGTTCTATCTGATCACCACGTACATGCTCACGATGGCGACGAACGTCCACGGGTTCTCCAAGAGCGACACCCTGATGATCCTGCTGGTCGCCGCGACCATCGACCTGTTCGCGATGGTCGGCGTCGGCATCCTGTGCGACCGCCTGTCGGCGTGGACCGTCTTCATCGGCGGCGTGGTGTTCACGGGCCTGTTCGCCTTCCCCCTCTTCCTGCTGTTCAACACGGGAAACATGGGGCTGATGATCGTCGCGTTCTCGGCGGCCCTCGTCCTCGGTCACGCCACCACCTATGCCGTGGTGTCGAGCATGACCGCCGACCTGTTCCCCACCGAGGTCCGGTACAGTGGTGTCGCCCTGTGCAGTGCGTTCTCGGGCGTCGCCTGGGCGGCACCCACGCCGCTCGTCGCCGCCGCCCTGGTGCCGACGGACGGATCGAAGCACTGGTGGCCGCTCGCCGCGATCCTCGTCGTCACCGCCGTGATCTCCTTCGTCGCAGCGGCTTCCATGCGCCGCCATTTCACCTCCGGAACGGCGGGCGATCACGACGACGAGTCCCGGGACACCCGAGTCCGCGTCGGCGAACCCGCCTGATCGGCACCCTTTCCATTTCGACCAGGAGATTTCCATGACTGTGATGCTCAGCGAGGAGCAGCGCGAGTTCGGGGCTGCCGTCCGCGAATTCTGCCGCCGTGAGGTGGGCACGCGCGAACAGCGCGACAAACTCACCGACTGCGGGCGGGAAGGGCACAGCCTCGAGCTGAACCGGCGAATCGCCGAACTCGGCTGGGCTGCGATCAACATCCCCGAGGAGTACGGCGGAGCCGGCGGCAACCACGTCGATCTGTGCGTCCTGCTCGAGGAGCTCCACCGCGGCCTGGCCCCGGTTCCGTGGCACGGCACGACCCTCATCACCGCCGGGATCTACACCAAGTTCGCGAGCGAAGAGCTCAAGCGGACGGTGCTGGGCCGGCTCGCCGAGGGTGCGGCGCTGGCGATCGCAATGTCCGAGCCGGAGGCCGGATCCGATGTCGCAGCGCTGTCCTGCCGCGCCGAGCGCACCGCGGACGGCTGGGTGATCAACGGCCAGAAGACGTGGATCACCAATGCTCATCAGGCCGACAGCATCCTGCTGGTCGCCCGCACCGAGCGGGGCGAGAAGAAGCACCACGGGCTCACCATGTTCCACGTTCCGGCCGACACGCCGGGGCTGACGATCAAGGGCATCGACACGCTGGGCGGCACCGAGGTCAACGACCTCTACTTCACCGACTGCGTGCTGCCCGCCGACTCGGTGGTCGGGGAGGTCGGCCAGGGATGGGCCCAGCTCATGCCCGGCCTGGCGACCGAACGGCTGATCCTCGCCGCGCAGATGCTCGGCGTCGCCGAACGCGCCTTCGACGACGCTCTGGCGTTCGTCTCCGAGCGCATCCAGTTCGGCAATCGGGTCGGCTCGTATCAGGCGATCAAGCACCGCATCGCCGATCTCGCCACGGAACTCGAGTGCACCCGTCTGCTCGTCTACAGCGTCGCTCACCGCGCCGATGCCGGTGACGATCCGCAGGGCCTGGCCCGCGCGTCGTCGATGGCGAAGCTCAAGGCGACGGAGGTCGCGAAGAACACTGCCCTCGAAGGCATGCAGATGATGGGCGGCTACGGCTACTCCACCGAGTTCGACATGGCACAGCACGTACGAGCCGCTCTCGGCGCCACGATCTACGGCGGCACCAACGAGATCCAGCGCGACATCATCGGGAATTCGTTCGGTCTCCGGTAGAGCACCCCTTTTCCGAACACCGCAACGGCGGGACGGCCATTCGGCCGTCCCGCCGTTGTTCTTTCGCTCTCCACACGCCCGTCGCGACAACCGTCACGGCAATCTCACCCTCGTGTAACACTCCCGTCATGGGTACCATGTTTCCTTGTATTCGACACCGATTCCTATAGTGAAACCATCAGTCGAATCCGAGGAGCCCCCATGACGCTGGAAGCCACCGACACGTCCGTGCTGCGCCTCCCGTCCACGAACGGCCATGTCCCCACGGCATCCGAGTCCCCGAGCCTGACCGAGCTCGCCCACGCGGCCGGCACCCGTTTCATCCTCGCCGTCTTCACCACCCTGTCCGGAAAGCCTTGTGCCAAGCTCGTTCCCGTCGAATCCGTCGAGGAGCTCGAGACCGAGGGCGTCGGCTTCGCCGGCTACGCTGCCGGCTCGATGGGCCAGGTTCCGAAGGATCCCGACCTCGTCGCCATTCCCGACGCCTCCTCCTTCACTCCGATCCCGTTCGTCCGCCCGGGTCTCGCGCTGGTGCACTGTGACCCGCACGTCGAGGGCAAGCCGTGGCCGTACGCACCGCGTGTGATCCTCAAGTCCGTGCTTGCACGAGCCGCCGAGCTGGGCCTCGAGGTCAACGTCGGCGCCGAGATCGAATACTTCCTGGTCAACAAGGACGAGAACGGGACGCTGCGCACTGCCGACGCGCTCGACATCTCCCGCCAGCCCTGCTACGACGCCCGCGACGTGACCCGCATGTACGAGCACCTGACGTCGATCTCGGAGGCGATGAACACCCTCGGGTGGGGCAACTACGCCAACGACCACGAGGACGGCAACGGCCAGTTCGAGCAGAACTTCCAGTACGCCGACGCGCTGACCACCGCCGACCGGGTGGTGACCCTGCGCTACCTGATCTCGGTGCTCGCCGAACAGCGCGGCATGACCGCCACGTTCATGCCCAAGCCGTTCGCCGACCGCACGGGATCGGGCATGCACATGCACCTGTCCCTGTGGAGCGACGGCGCCTCGGCATTCCCCGACGCCTCCGACCCGCGCGGCCTGGGCCTGTCGAAGACCGCCTACTCCTTCATCGCCGGGATCCTCGAGCACGCCTGCGCACTGCAGGGCGTCATCGCGCCGACGGTCAACTCCTACAAGCGCACCGGCGCGACCAGCACCTCCTCCGGCGCAACCTGGTCGCCGCGGTACGCGACCTACGGCGGCAACGATCGCACGCACTACCTGCGCGTCCCCGACCACAACCGCGTCGAACTGCGCGGCGGTGACGGCTCTGCGAATCCCTATCTCGCCACGGCCGCAACCGTCGCCGCCGGCCTCGACGGCATCGAGCGCAACCTCGACCCGGGCACTCCGGGTGTCGGAGGATCCACCGACACGCTGCCGATGACGCTGCTGCACGCGATGGACGCACTCGAGGCCGACCCGGTCGTCTCCGGCGCCCTCGACGCGGCCGGCGCGAATGTCTCCGACTACTTCGCCTCCCTCAAGCGCGAGGAGTTCTTCCACTGGCACAACACGGTCACTCCGTGGGAGATCGACAGCTACCTGACCGCCTTCTGAAAACCCTTCGGCTTCTTCCGGATTCATCGAACAGAACCATCGAACAGGAGAGACGACCATGTGCGGAATCGTCGGACTTCATCTGCGGGACGCCTCGCTCGAACCCCGACTCGGCAGCCTGCTGACCGGAATGCTCGGGCAGATGGTGGACCGCGGACCGGATTCGGCGGGCGTCGCCGTCTACGGCAACCCGGCCTTCTCCCCCGCCGGCGAATCGTCGGTCTCGGTGCTCGATGCGCCCTCGGATCTCGCCACGGTCGTCGGCGACGCACTGGGTGTGACCGTCGGTGCGCTCGACCTGGCACCGACCACCGTGCTGCACGCCCCCGTCCCCGCGGCCCTGCTCGCCGACACCGTCCGCAGCGTGGCCCCCACGGCGACCGTCATCGGCTTCGGTGACGACGTGACCGTCCTCAAGGGAATCGGCGACCCGCGCGTCCTCGCAGAGAATTTCGGCCTGCCGGCCGCGTCCGGCTGGCAGGGAGTGGGCCATACCCGCATGGCCACCGAATCCGCTGTCACCGCAGCGGGTTCCCACCCCTTCGCCGTCGGCCCGGACCAGTGCCTCGTCCACAACGGATCGTTCTCCAACCACCTGTCGATCAAGCGCGAACTCGAGGACGAGGGCGTGGTGTTCGACAGCCGGAACGACACCGAGGTCGGCGCGCGCTTCGTCGCGAAGCACCTGGCGGAGGGCGCGGATCTCGAGAAGGCACTGCGACTTCTCGGCGAGCGCTTCGACGGGTTCTACACCCTGCTCGTCTCCACCTCCGATTCCTTCGCCGTGGTCCGTGATCCGATCGCCTGCAAGCCCGCGATCGTCGCCGAGTGCGACGCCTACGTCGCCATGGCCTCGGAATTCCGCGCTCTGGCAGGCCTTCCCGGCATCGCCGACGCCCACATCTTCGAACCCGAACCGGACCGGGTCTACGTGTGGCAACGCTGACCGGCGCCGTGACCACCGACTCCGTCGCAACGACCACCGACCCCGCCGTCCCCACCTCGTCCCCGGAGGCAACCATGACCACCGACACACTGCTCCCGACCGCCACCTACGACCTGGCGGTGACCACCACCCGCGAACTCAACGCGGCACTGCACGCGACGGAGGCCCCCGCCTCGGTCGAGGTCGTCAATCCGCAGGGCGCCCACGCGCTCGCGTGCGGACTGAACCGGCCGATCGACGTCCGCATCGACGGCCACGTCGGCTACTACGCGGCCGGCATGAACCAGCACGCGAACGTGACCATCGACGGCAACGCCGGCGTCGGGGTCGCCGAGAACATGATGTCCGGCACCGTGCACGTCACCGGCGACGCGTCACAGTCGGCCGGCGCCACCGCCCACGGCGGACTGCTGGTGATCGAAGGCAACGCCGCGGCCCGTTGCGGAATCTCGATGAAGGGCGTCGACATCGTCGTCGGCGGCAACATCGGTCACATGAGCGCCTTCATGGGCCAGGCCGGCCGCCTCGTCGTTCTCGGCGATGCCGGTGAGGCCCTGGGCGATTCGCTGTACGAAGTGCGGATCTACGTGCGGGGCAGCGTCGCCTCGCTCGGCGCGGACTGCGTCAAGAAGGAGATGCGCCCCGAGCACATCGCCGAACTGCAGGAACTGCTCGACGCGGCCGGCTTCGACGCCGACCCGGCCGAGTTCACCCGCTACGGCTCGGCCCGGCAGCTCTACCACTTCCACGTCGACAACGCTTCGGCGTACTGACGACCCCGACGTACTTCCGCCCGCTCGACCCCCCGAGGAGACTTCCATGACCTTCCAGCCCGGACTGCGTGAGTCGGCCACCTTCGACCGCAACGTCATCCACGAGATCCAGCGCGCCGCCGCGACCGGCATCTACGACATCCGCGGCTGGGGTGCCAAGCGCAAGGTCCCCCACTTCGACGACCTGCTCTTCCTCGGCGCGTCGATGTCGCGTTACCCGCTCGAGGGCTACCGCGAGAAGTGCGAGACCGACGTCGTCCTCGGCGACCGCAACGCGAAATACCCCCTGCACCTGGATATTCCGGTGACCATCGCCGGTATGAGCTTCGGCGCTCTCTCCGGTCGCGCGAAGGAGGCCCTCGGACGTGGTGCCAGCGAGGTCGGCACGTCCACCACCACCGGTGACGGCGGCATGACCCCGGAGGAACGCGGACAGTCCAAGCACCTGGTCTACCAGTACCTTCCCTCCCGGTACGGCATGAACCCCGACGACCTGCGCAAGGCCGACGCGATCGAGGTCGTGCTCGGGCAGGGCGCCAAGCCCGGCGGCGGCGGCATGCTGCTCGGCCAGAAGATCACCGAACGCGTCGCGGGGATGCGCACCCTGCCGGTGGGCATCGATCAGCGCAGCGCGTGCCGGCACCCCGACTGGACCGGACCGGACGACCTCGCCATCAAGATCCTCGAGCTCCGGGAGATCACCGGCTGGGAGAAGCCGATCTACGTCAAGGTCGGCGCGACCCGCACCTACTACGACGTCAAGCTCGCCGTGAAGTCCGGCGCCGACGTCGTCGTGGTCGACGGCATGCAGGGCGGCACCGCCGCCACCCAGGACGTCTTCATCGAGCACGTCGGTATCCCGACCCTGGCGGCACTCCCCCAGGCCGTGCAGGCCCTGCAGGAGATGGGTGTGCACCGCACCCCCGGCGGCGTGCAGCTGATCGTCTCCGGCGGCATCCGCTCGGGCGCCGACGTCGCCAAGGCGATGGCCCTGGGCGCCGACGCCGTCGCCATCGGCACGGCCGCCCTGATCGCCCTCGGCGACAACGACCCGAAGTACCAGGCCGAGTACGAGAAGCTGGGCTCGGCCGCCGGCTTCTACGACGACTTCCAGGACGGCAAGGACCCGGCCGGCATCACCACGCAGGATCCCGAGCTGCAGGCCCGCTTCGATCCGGTCGAGGGAGGCCGCCGGCTCGCGAACTACCTGCGCGTGCTCACCATGGAGGCACAGACGATTGCCCGGGCGTGCGGCAAGTCGCACCTGCGCAATCTCGAACCGCAGGATCTCGTCGCCGTCACGATGGAAGCCGCCGCCATGGCTCGGGTTCCCCTGGCCGGCACCGACTGGATCCCCGGCCGCAGCAGCTTCTGACCCCGTGACGACCCCCGCAGCCCTGCTCGACGACCTCCGGGACTGGCAGGCACAGGCCGTCTGCCGGTCCCGGGACGTCGACTTCTTCGACGACGCACCCGAGGCCGTCGCCCGCGCCAAGTCCGTCTGCGCCTCCTGCCCCGTGCTGGAACCGTGCCGCGACCACGCGGCACTGGCCGGTGAGACACACGGGGTCTGGGGCGGGTTGACACCCACGGAACTGATTCGTCACCGGTGGCTCGCCCGAGCACGACACGAACGGGCCTGCCACAGCCGATTCTCGAGAGGACACGACAGATGACCGCCTTCGACTCGCTCTGGGCATCGATCCTGGACGTCGGCAAGCATCCGACGACCGGGGGCTACCGTCGATTCGCTTGGAGCGACGCCGATCTCACCCTTCGGGAGTGGTTCCGCGGGTGTGCCGCCGAACGCGGCATGGACGTCGAAGAGGACCGCAACGGAAATCTCTGGGCCTGGTGGCTACCCGAAGGCTGGGTGGGCGATCCGACCGGTGCGTTCGTCACCGGCTCGCATCTGGACTCGGTGCCCGACGGCGGCGCGTTCGACGGTCCCCTCGGCGTGGTCTCCGCCTTCTCCGCGGTGGACATCGTCCGCGAGCGCGGCATCGTCCCGACCGTCCCGATCGCGATCACCGCGTTCTCCGACGAGGAGGGGGCTCGCTTCGGAGTCGCGTGCGTCGGCAGCCAGCTCACCACCGGAGCACTCGCTCCGCAGCGCGCGCTCGGTCTGCGGGACCGCGACGGAATCACCCTGGCCGAAGCGATGACCCGCGCCGGCCGGGTGCCCGAACACATCGGCGCCGACCCGGCTCTCGTCGACCGGGTCGGGGTGTACGTCGAACTGCACGTCGAACAGGGCCGGGCACTCGACCTCGTGGACGCGCCGGTCGCGGTCGCGTCGTCGATCTGGCCGCACGGCCGCTGGCAGTTCACCTTCACCGGCGAAGCCAACCACGCCGGTGCCACGCGCCTGGTGGACCGCCACGACCCGATGCTGGCCTACGCGTCGTCGGTGCACAGTGCCCGCTCGTGTGCCGCGTCGGTCGGCGCGGTCGCCACCTTCGGCAAGATCGAGGTATTGCCCAACGGCGCCAACGCGATCCCCTCGGAGATCAAGGCGTGGCTGGACGCTCGTGCCGCGGACGAGGAGACCCTGACGAAACTGGTCGCCGAGATCGAGGCCGAGGCCCGCCGGCACTGCCTGCCGGACGAGATCGGACTCGACGTCTTCGCCGAATCCATCACCCCGATCGTCGAATTCCCCGCCGGACCCCGCGAACGGCTGCGCCGGGCACTGTCCCATCTCGGAGACATTCCGGTGCTCCCCACCCAGGCCGGACACGACGCCGGCATCCTGTCCGAGAAGGTCCCCACCGCAATGCTGTTCGTGCGCAACCCGACCGGAGTGTCGCACTCCCCGCACGAGTTCGCCGAGCCCGGCGACTGCAACATCGGCGCGCAGGCCCTGGCCGACATCATGGCCGACTGGACGGCGGGCAGCTAGATGGCGGTACAGGTGGTCCGGGCCGGCGACCGACGTCGGGTGCCCTGGCGCAACGGCGCCGGGACGACCGAGGAGATCGCCGCCGGTCCCTCCGGCGGTGACGACCGACCCCTGTGGCGGATCAGTCTGGCCGATCTGGGGTCGGAACCGAGCGAGTTCTCCGCCTTCCCCGGCACCGACCGCATCTTCACCGTCGTCGGTGAGCACGGTGTCGAACTCGACGCGGGCCACGGATCCGAGTCGGTGAAGCCGTGGAGCCCCCACCCGTTCGCCGGGGAGGATGCGCCCCGCTGCATCCCACAGGGCGCCACCCGCGCGTTCAACGTCATGACCGATCGCGGGGGTGCCGGCGCCACCGTCACGTACCTGCCGCTCGACACCGAATTCGTCTCCCGGCCCGACGGAATCACCGCCCTGTACGTGCGGTCGGGCACCGTCCACGCGGGCACCGAGCACGCCGAGGCCGGCGACTGCATCCTGATCCGCAACGAGGCGATCACGCTGCGAGGAACCTCCACCACCGGACTGCTGGTGCAGATCCGTCCGACCCCTGCTTCCCTCCCGTAGAACCGATCTCTCCCCATCGACATCGACTTCCCCACGGACCTCCCTCGGGACGTCCGTCCGAACAAAGGATCCTCAGGTGACGGACACGACAAAGTTCCTGATCGTCGGTGGCGGCCTCGAAGGCCTGGCCATCGCCTACTCCCTCGCCGACCGCGGCGAGACCGACGTCCTGGTGCTCGAACGCGACACCCTCTGCTCGGGCATGACCGGCAAATCCAGCGGCGTCGTCCGGTGCCACTACGGCACCCCCTCCCTGGCGGCGATGTCCTGGTACGGCGTCGACATCTTCACGCGCGCGACCGAGATCTTCGGTGACGACATGGCATTCCGCCAGTGCGGCTACGTCGTCGGGGTCGCGGAGAACAACGTCAAGCCGCTCGAGGCGAACATCGAGATGATGCAGGGCCTGGGGATCGCCACCGAACTCATCGCGCACGACAAGATGGCGGAGCTGTGGCCGGGCCTGAACCTCGACGACTTCGCACTGTTCGCCTACGAACCGCTCGGCGGCCGGGGTGAGGCCTACATGGCCGGAATGGCGTTCGGGGCGACAGCACGTCGGATGGGCGTGAAGATCCGGCAGAGCACCCCGGTGGTGTCGCTGCTGCAGAACGCCGCCGGCCGGGTCTACGGCGTCACGCTCGCCGACGGTTCCGAGGTGCACGCCGAGCAGGTCATCGTCGCCGCGGGCCCCTGGACGCCGGCGCTCGTCGCCGGAGTCGGCGTCGACATCGACGTCAAGGCGCAGCGCGCCCAGCTGGTCCTCGTCGACCAGGGCGTCCCGACCCCGGAGGTCCCCGTGCTGTCCGATCTGGCGGGCCTGCAGTACATCTGCCGCGAGCCGAACGGCGAACTGCTGGTGGGCAACTCCGATCATCAGGCACCGGAGTACATCGATCCCGACAAGTACGTCAACCGCGCCGACGACTCGACGATCGAGAAGAACATCATGAAGCTCGGCAACCGCCTGCCCGACATGCCGGATCCCCGGATCACCAGCTCGTACGTCGGCGCCTACGACGTCACCGAGGACTACAACCCCGTCATCGGCCCGTCGCCGGTCGAGGGCCTGTTCCTGGCGACCGGCTTCTCCGGGCACGGTTTCAAGATCTCCCCGGCCGTGGGCAAGCTGGTCGCCGACCTGCTCATCGACGGCAAGACCGACCTGCCGAACGTGAATCCGGACGATTTCCGATTCTCCCGCTTCGAGGAGGGCGACCTGCTCCTGAGCCTCAATCCCTACGAAGGAGCCGGTGAGATGCGCTGATCCCGGCACCTCCGACGGCCCTGCGCCCTCCGCGGATGCACTCGCAGCCGCGGAGGGCTCGCCCGTCACCGAAATACCCACCGCGAGAGGGTGTCCACTACCGGTGAACAAACGCTACGCTGCTGACATGGCCAGCCCCGACCGTCCCGTCCTCTACGACGATTCCGGACGCGAAGTCCCCCGCGGCACCCCCACGGGTGTGGATCTCGAACGGGCGATCGCCCACCAGGTGCGGTCGTTGCGCCTGGCCAGCGGGCTGTCCGTCGGGGACATGGCCGCCAAGGTGGGGATCTCCAAGGCGATGCTCTCGAAGATCGAGAACGCGCAGACGTCGTGCAGCCTGTCGACCCTCGCCCGGCTCGCGGCCGGCCTCGACGTTCCCGTCACCTCCCTGTTCCGCGGCGCCGACACCCGTCGTGAGGCCGTGTTCACGAAAAACGGCCAGGGCGCCGAGATCGTCGGCCGCGGTACGCGCGTCGGCCACCACTACGAGTTGCTCGGGGCACTGCGCGGACAGCACAAGCGGCTCGAACCGGTGCTCGTCACGCTCACCGACGCGAGCGACGTCTTCCCTCTCTTCCAGCATCCCGGCACCGAATTGCTGTACATGCTCGAGGGTGAAATGGTCTACGGGCACGGCGATTCCGAGTACCACCTGCAACCCGGTGACGCCCTGCTTCTGGACGGCGAGGGCCTGCACGGACCGAACGAGCTCGTGACGCTTCCCATCCGGTTCCTTGCGGTCACCGCGTACCCCGACAATCACCAGGGGTAGAGCGGCGTTCAGTCCAGGAACAGGTCGAGCTGGAGTTCGCCGTCGCCGGCCCGGTACTTGTCGAGGTCGGTGATCCCCGCCGCGGCGAGCACCTCGTCGTCGATGTAGAAGTTCCCGGTCGCCTCCGTGCTCGGTGACGTGAGCACCAGATACGCAGCATCCGCGTAGATCTCCGGCGTCCGGGACGAATTCACCATCTGCTCGCCGCCGAGCAGGTTCCGCACCGCGGCGGTCGCGATGGTGGTGCGCGGCCACAGCGAGTTCACGGCGATGCCGTCGCCCTTCAACTCCTCGGCGAGCCCGAGCGTCGTCAGGCTCATGCCGTACTTCGCGATGGTGTACGCGAGCGCTCCGCCCGCCCATTTGGGATTCAGGTTCAGCGGCGGCGACAGCGTCAGGATGTGCGGATTACGCCCCGCGCTCGCGGATTGCCGCAGCGACGGAATCGCCAGCTTCGAGAGCAGGAACGTGCCGCGACAGTTGATGTCCTGCATGAGGTCGTACTTCTTCATGGAGATCCGGTCGGTCGGCGACAGGTCGATCGCGGACGCGTTGTTCACCACGATGTCGATTCCGCCGAACTGTTCGACGGTCCGGCGCACGGCCTCGGCGACCGCCTCGTCGTTGCGTATGTCCCCCACGAAGGGCAGTACCCGGCCGCCCGCCTCCTCGAGTTCGGCGGCCGCGGTGTAGATGGTGCCCGGCAGTTTCGGGTTCGGTGTGTCGGTCTTGGCGATCAGCGTGATGTTCGCGCCGTCCTGCGCCGCGCGGAGCGCGATCGCCAGGCCGATGCCCCGGCTGCCGCCCGACATGATCATGGTCTTTCCGGCCAGTGGCTTCGCGTCCGGTGTGCTCATGTGGGCTCCTCGTCGACTGCCGTCCGATTATGCCCGTCCGGTCACTGCCGTGTGCCCGAAACGCGCGGGTTCCCTCCTGCCACGGCAACGGCAGGAGGGAACCCATCAGCGGTTCACTTCACGGTGGGAACGACCACCTCCCGGTCCGCCGCGAATTCCTCCGGACGCATCTTGGACGGCGCGCTGGCTCCGAAACTGTCCATGACGTAGGCGGTTTCGCCGTGCACCGGGACGTCGATACCCATGATCTCGGTTTCCTTGTCGACGCGCAGGCCGATGGTCTTGTCGATGGCCTTGGCGATCAGCCAGGTCACCGCGAAGCTGTAGGTGAACACCGCGGCCATGGCCAGGATCTGACGGCCCAGCAGGTCGATGCCACCGCCGAAGAACAGTCCGTCGACACCGGCCGGCGCCGCGGCAGTGGCCACGAACGCGATGAGCAGGGTGCCGACGACACCGCCCATGAGGTGGATGGCGACGACGTCGAGCGAGTCGTCGTACCCGAGCTTGAACTTCAGGCTCACGGTCAGGAAGCACACCGCGCCCGCGGCGAAACCGATGAGCAGCGCGCCGAGCGGGGAGACGAGGCTCGCGGCAGGGGTGATGCCGACGAGCGCGGCAATCATGCCGGACACCGCGCCGAGCGTCGTGGCGTGCTTCTCCCGGATGCGTTCGACGAGCAGCCAGCCGAGCAGGCCCGCGACCGCGGCGATCATCGTGTTCAGCACGACCACGCCCGCGGTGTGGTTGGCACCGCCCGCGGAACCACCGTTGAATCCGAACCAGCCGAACATCAGGATGCCGCCGCCGAGCACCACGAGGGGCAGGCTGTGCGGACGCGGGACGTGCGGGAACCCGCGGCGCTTCCCCAGCGCGATCGCGAGTGCCAGCGCGGCGACGCCGGCGTTCATGTGCACGGCGGTGCCGCCGGCGAAGTCCTGCGCGCCGAGCACGTTGGCGATCCATCCCCCCTTGGTGCCGGCGTCCTCGTCGTCGAATGCGAACACCCAGTGCGCAACCGGGAAGTACACCAGCACGACCCAGATCCCGGAGAAGATCATCCATGCGGAGAACTTCATGCGGTCGGCGACGCCACCCGCGATGATCGCGACGGTGATGCCCGCGAACAGCAGGTGGAACGCCGCAGTCAATGCGGCGGGCAGCCCGTCCGACGGCTCGAGCAGCGAGCCGAGTCCGATGTCGGTGAACGGATTACCGATGAGTCCGAGGCCTCCGACACTGTCACCGAGCACCGCGGCCGGGCCGAAGAACACCCACACCACCCCGGCGACGGCGAAGCCCCCGAGAACCATCATGATCATGTTGAGTGCGCTCTTGACCCCGAGCATGCCGCCGTAGAACAGCGCAAGCCCCGGGACCATGAGGGCGACCGCCGTGAATGCCGCGAGAACCCAGGCAGTGTCGGCGGCAGCGATTGCCTCTTCCATACGTGTCCACCTTGTTCAGTCCTGAGGGAAATCCCTCCAACGTTTACCGGCGATCGTCTTATGTCGTTCATCACCGTTCCCCGAGAGTGAACGGTCCGTGTAAAACGCGGCCTCGCCCGCGGTGAACATTTCGTTAAGCACCCGAGTGGCCGAGGCAACATGAGCCGGGTCACTATGGACTCATGACGAGACGCGCACCTGTGGACGACATCGACGAATCGACGCTCGAGGTCACGGAGGCAAAGGACCACGCCGCCGGGGTTCCGGCAGTGCTCGTGTCGCTGCAGCGCGCGTACGCGCAGATGGGGGCGGCCCGCACCGTCTCGACCCTGACCCGCCTGAACCAGCGCCACGGATTCGACTGCCCCGGCTGCGCCTGGCCCGAGACGCCCGGCCACCGCAAGCCCGCCGAGTTCTGCGAGAACGGCGCCAAGGCGGTCGCCGAGGAAGCCACCCTGCGGACGGTGACCCCGGAGTTCTTCGCGCAGCACTCCGTCGACGAGCTGGCCGGAAAGACCGACTACTGGCTCGGTCAGCAGGGCCGGATCACCCATCCGATGGTGCTGTGGGCCGGTGGCAGCCACTACGAGCCGATCTCCTGGGACGCCGCGTTCGAGCTGATCGCCGACGAACTGCGTGGCCTCCCCTCCCCAGACGACGCCGTGTTCTACACCTCGGGGCGTACCAGCAACGAGGCCGCGTTCCTCTACCAGTTGCTCATCCGCAGCTACGGCACCAACAACATGCCGGACTGTTCGAACATGTGCCACGAATCGTCCGGCAGTGCGCTGATCGAGGCGATCGGCATCGGCAAGGGGTCGGTGTCGGTGCCCGACCTCGAGCAGGCCGATCTGATCCTCATCGCGGGGCAGAATCCGGGGACCAACCATCCGCGGATGCTGTCGACGCTCGAGAAGGCCAAGCACAACGGCGCGAAGATCATCGCGATCAATCCGCTGCCGGAAGCCGGCTTGCGCCGGTTCAAGGATCCGCAGAAGGTCAACGGCGTCCTCGGGCACGGCGTCGACATCGCCGACGAGTTCCTGCAGATCCGGCTGGGCGGCGACATGGCCTTGTTCCAAGGTCTGGGCCGGCTGCTGCTCGAGGCCGAGGACGCCGCGCCCGGCACCGTCGTCGACCGCGCGTTCGTCGACCGGTACTGCGCCGGATTCGACGAGTACGAAAAGCACATCCGTGCAGTCGATCTCGATGTGGTCATGGAAGCCACCGGCCTGACCGAGCAGCAGCTGCGTGCCACCGCGGCGGACCTCGTCGCGTCGAAGGGGACGGTGATCTGCTGGGCGATGGGCCTGACCCAGCACACCCACGCGGTCGCGACGATCGGCGAAGCCGTGAACCTGCTGCTCGTGCGCGGCATGATCGGCAAGCCCGGGGCCGGGGTGTGCCCGGTGCGCGGGCATTCGAACGTGCAGGGCGACCGCACCATGGGTATCTGGGAGAAGATGCCGGAATGGTTCCTGGCGGCACTCGACACCGAGTTCGGGATCACCAGCCCCCGCCGGCACGGCTACGACACGGTCGAGGCGATCCGGGCGATGCGCGACGGCCGCGCATCGTTCTTCATGGGGATGGGTGGCAACTTCGTCTCCGCGACCCCGGACACCGCGGCCACCGAGGCCGCGCTGCGCAACTGCGCGATGACGGTCCAGGTGTCGACCAAGCTCAATCGCAGCCACGTCGTGCACGGTCGCACCGCGCTGATCCTCCCGACGCTCGGCCGCACCGATCTCGATGTGCAGGCGAGCGGCAAACAGATGGTGTCGGTGGAGGATTCGATGTCGATGGTGCACCTGTCGCGCGGCCGACTGCACCCGGTCTCCGAACATCTGCGCAGCGAGGTCGCGATCGTCTGCGGTCTCGCCCGGGCACTGTTCGGGCCCGATCATCCGGTGCGCTGGACGGCATTCGAGGGCAACTACGACCTGATCCGCGATTCGATCGCGCGGGTCGTGCCCGGGTGCAAGGACTACAACACCCGGGTGCGCCGGCCGGACGGCTTCCAGCTGCCGCATCCGCCGCGTGACGCGCGCGAATTCACCACGAGCACAGGCAAAGCCAACTTCTCGGTGAATCCGCTCGAATGGGTGTCGACGCCTCCCGGCCGGGTGATCCTGCAGACCCTGCGCAGCCACGACCAGTACAACACCACCATCTACGGTCTCGACGACCGCTATCGCGGGGTCAGCAACGGACGCAAGGTGATCTTCCTGCACCCGGAGGACGTCGTCGAACTCGGTTTCGCCGACGGGGATCTCGTGGATCTGGTGTCGGAGTGGACGGCGGCGGACGGGACCGTCGAGGAGCGTCGCGTCCACGACTTCCGCATCGTGCTGTACAGCACACCGCGGGGCAACGCGGCCGCCTACTACCCCGAGACGAACCCGCTCGTGCCGCTCGATCACGTCGCCGCGAAGTCGAACACCCCTGTGTCCAAGGCGATCACGGTTCGGCTGGAGAAGTCGGGGTCGGCCTGATGGGACGCGTCACGGCACGACGACCGGTCCTGCGGATCACCCCCGAGGGGAACGTCCGCCGGCCCGACACCCTGGCCGTCGAGGAACCCCTCGAGATCAGGCTCGCGGGACGGTCGCTGACGGTCACGATGCGCACGCCCGGCCACGACGTCGAACTCGCGCACGGTTTCCTGCTCGCCGAGGGCATCATCGGCAGCCGCGAGGACATCGTCGCGGTGCGGTACTGCAACGGTGTCGACGAATCCGGCGCCAACACCTACAACGTGCTCGATGTCGCGCTCGCCGCCGGTGTCGACGTCGCGGACGGCGTCGGCACCCGGAACTTCCTGACGTCCTCGGCGTGCGGGGTGTGCGGGAAGGAGTCGCTGGACCAGGTCCGCACCCGCACCCGCTTCCCGCTCGCGACCGACGGACCCGCGGTCACCGCCGACGCGCTGGCCTCGATGCCCGACGCGCTGCGGAGGCGGCAGAAGATCTTCGACACCACCGGTGGACTGCACGCCGCGGGGCTGTTCACCCCGGACGGCGTGCTGCTCGCGGTCCGGGAGGACGTCGGCAGGCACAACGCCGTCGACAAGGTGCTCGGCTGGGCACTGATCGAGGACCGGGTCCCGCTCGCGGAGTCGGTGCTCATCGTCAGCGGCCGCGCGTCGTTCGAACTCGCCCAGAAAGCCGTGATGGCCGGGGTCCCGATGCTCGGGGCGGTGTCCGCGCCGTCGTCGCTGGCGGTGGACCTCGCGGCCGACGCCGGTCTGGCGCTCGTCGGATTCCTGCGCGGCGGATCCATGAACGTCTACACCGGCGCCGATCGCATCAAGGCCGGCGGCTGACCGACGGTCGGCGGTCGGCGGTGAACGGTCGGCGACGGCAGCCGCGTCACCCCCCGTCTTTTCCGAGCGAATGTATCGTTCGCTCGATCCAAGGAGACGAGCGGTACATTCGCTCGGAAGCAGGGGGCGCTCGGAAGCAGGGGGCGGTCAGCTCCGGCGCGGGCGCGGGACCGTCTTGTCGACGAACAACGCTTCGACCGAAACGCACACCGTGCCGTCCGCGGTCCTGATGTCACCGACCGTGTTGATCTTCGCGCCGTCCTGGGACACCAACCGGCCGCGGACGGTGAGCGGCACGAACAGCGGGGTCGGGCGGTGGTACCGCACGTTGAGCTGGGCCGTCGCGCCGCTGCGCCCGGCCCACGCGTTCGCGACCCCGAGGGTGTGATCGAGCAGCAACGCGGACACACCGCCGTGCACGTGCCCGGGCGGGCCCTGGTACGGCAGCGTCAACCTCACGACGCCCTCGACCGAGCCGTCGTCGCGACCGGTCAGGACCAGCGGCGGGGCCACCGCGTTCTCCGGTCCGGCGACGGGGTCGTGCCGGGTGACGCCCTCCCCGTTCCACATGTCGACCAGGCGTTCCTCGACCTCGGGAGCATGCTCCTCGAGGTGCTCGGCGATGCTGTTCAGTTCTTCGGCGACGCGTTCGAGGTTGGCGTTGCCGCGATCGGTGCGCAGCAGTGCGTTCACGACCCGGCGGGCCGCGGCGGTCGCGCGGTCGACGGGGGTGTCCTGCGGCGCCGACGTCAGGACCGTGCCGTCGGGCGCCTTCCCGACGATGGGGTGTGTATCCGGATCGACCTTCATCGGACCTCCGTGGTTGCGTGGGTGAACACGTGCCGACCGCCCCTTGAGGGCGTGCTCACTTTCCGGGTTCGGGATCGCGCGGCAGACCGAGAAGCCGCTCACCGATGATGTTCAGCTGGACGTTGGTCGTTCCTCCGGCGATGGACAGGCACTGCGCATTGAGGAACATCTGCGTCGGGGACCGACGGTCCTGCCCGCCGAGCAGTGCGGTGGGGCCGATCCATTCCATCGCGACCTCCCACACCTGCTGGATGTGCTCGACGCCGAGCAGTTTCGCGATCGACGACTCCGCGCCGGGCTGCGCGCCGGTCAGCGAACGCAGCGTCGACCGCAGTGCCATGAGGCCACCGATCTGCGCGTCGCACAGCATCTTGCCCAGGACCGTCAGCTGTTCGTCGTCGAGTCCACCTGGGACGTTCTCCGCCAGGGACAGCAGGGTTTCGCCACCCGCTCCGAGCGACGAGTCGTTCGACAGCGACACCCGCTCGTTGGCGAGTGTGGTGCGAGCGAGTTTCCAGCCGTCGCCAGGCTTGCCGACGAGGCATTCGTCGGGAACGAAGACGTCGTCGAGGAACACCTCGTTGAACAGCGCTTCACCGGTGATCTCCCGCAGCGGACGGATATCGAGACCCTCGGAGTTCTTGATGTCGATCAGGAAGTACGACAGGCCCTGGTGCTTGGCCGCACCGGAGTCGGTGCGCGCCAGACAGATTCCCCAGTCCGCGACGCGGGCCATCGACGTCCACACCTTCTGGCCCTGCAGTTTCCAGCCCCCGTCGACCTTCGTGGCCTTGGTGGACAGCCCGGCGAGGTCGGAGCCGGCACCGGGCTCGGAGAACAGCTGGCACCACACGATGTCGCCGCGCAACGACGCCGGAACGAAGCGCCGCAGCTGCTCGTTGCTGCCGTGCGCGATGAGCGTGGGCACCACCCAGTTCCCGATGATCATGTCGTGCGGTTCGAGCTCCGCGGACCGCAGTTCCTCGGCGATCACGAGCTGGGTGACGGCATCGGCGCCCTTGCCCCACGGCGCGGGCAGATGCGGTGCGGTATAGCCCTTCTCGGCGAGGTACCTCGTCCGATCGGCACCCTCGAGATCGACGGCCGGTGCGAGTTCGGCACGGACGTCGGCGCGGATCTGCTCGGCTTCGGCGGGCAGGTCGACACCGAGGACGCGGCGGGCGCCGCCGAGGGTGAGCGTCGCGACCCGGCGCTTCCAGGATGCGGTGGAGCCCGACAGGATCCGCAGCGACTGCGCGCGCCGGAGATACAGGTGCGCGTCGTGCTCCCACGTGTAGCCGATGCCTCCGAGGATCTGGATGCAGTCCTTGGTGACCTGGAACGCGGTCTCGGGCGCGACCGCCGCGGCCGCCGCGGCGGCGAGCGACGCCTCGTCGGCCGGGATGTCCTCGCCCTGCGCCCGCGCGGCGTCCCACGCGGTGACGCGGGCCTGCTCGGTGAGGCTCAGCATGCGGGCCGCCTTGTGCTTGACGCCCTGGAACTGGCCGATGACCCGCCCGAACTGCTGACGCACGCGGGCGTAGTCTGCGGCGGTCGTGGTGGCCCAGTCGGCCAGGCCGGCCGCCTCGGCCGCAAAGAGGGTGGCGGCGAGATCGAGGACCCGCTGCGCGTCGAGCGTCAGCAGGTCGCCGGCAGCGAGAACCACGCCGTCGACGGTGATCTCGGCGTTGCGCCGGACCACGTCGTGGCTGGGCAGGTCGGTGACGTCGAGACGGTCGCGATGCAGGGTGACGAAGGCGAGTTCGCTCGCGTCGTCGGCGGCGAGCAGGAACACGTCGCCGACCTGACCGCCGAGCACATAGCCCGAGGTACCGGACAGGGTGGCGGTGCCGCCGTCGCGGGTGATGCGCAGACCGCCGGGTTGCAGGGACACCGCGCCGGACAGCGCGCCGTCGGCCAGCCCCGCGAGTTCGCCGGTGCGACCGGCGGCATGCAGGACGGCGGAGACGATCACGGTGGGCAGGAACGGGCCGGGCACCATCGCTCGACCGAGTTCCTCTGCGACGATTGCGGTTTCGAGGAGGGTGAACCCGGCGCCACCGACCTCTTCCGGCAGGTGCAGTCCGAGCATGCCGAGTTCGGCGAGCGAACCCCAGTACTGCGGTCGCGTCTCGGTCTTGGCCTCGACGGCGTCGCGGATCACCGCGGGGGTCGCGTGGCGCGCAGCCCATCCGCGCACGGAATCGCGGAGTTCGCGGTCCTCGTCACTCAGTCCGATGGTCATGAACGGGTCCTTAGGTCGGAAGCTCGGGAAAGTTTCGCCACCCCTCCGCCTTCCGAGCGAATGTACCGTTCGCTCGATCCAAGGAGACGAACGATACATTCGCTCGGATAGGGGCGGGGGATTCGGCGGGTGGGGGGTGCACAGCCGGGATGGCGCGGGTACAGGTGGAACGGTCTAGATGCGCTCGATGATCGTGGCGGTGGACAGCGCCCCGCCCGCGCACATGGTGATCAACGCGGTGGAACGATCGGAGCGTTCGAGTTCGTGCAGGGCGCTGGTGATCAGCCGGGCACCGGTGGAACCGACCGGATGTCCCAGCGCGATCGCGCCGCCGTTGACGTTGACCTTGCTCATGTCGGCATCGAGAACCTGCGCCCACGACAGGACGACCGACGCGAACGCCTCATTGATCTCGACGATGTCGATGTCCGACAGCGACATTCCGGTGCGTTCGAGAACGTCCCGGGTGGAGTCGATCGGGCCGTCGAGATGGAAGTACGGGTCGGAGCCGACGAGGGTGGACGCGAGGATCCGGGCTCGCGGGCGCAGGCCTGCCGCGCGCGCCTTGTCCTCGTTCATGAGCATCACCGCGGCCGCGCCGTCGCTGATCTGGGACGAGTTGCCGGCGGTGTGGATTCCGCCGTCCATCACCGGTTTCAGGCCGGCCAGCGCCTCCGCGGTGGTGTCCCGGAGGCCGCCGTCGGTGGTGACGGTCGCGACCTCCCCGGTGGGTTCGCCGTCCTTGGTGACGACGGGCGCGACCACCGGGACGATCTCACGGTCGAAACGGCCTTCGCTCCACGCCAGCGCGGCGCGTCGCTGCGATTCCAGCCCGAACGCGTCGACGTCGGCGCGGGCGATCCCCCGGTGGGCGGCGATCCGTTCGGCGGAGGTGAACTGGTCGCCCATGTCGACGGTCCAGTCGTCCGGGTAGGGATTGCCGGTGCCGGGTGTGTTGGCCTGGCCGAGGAACACGCGGCTCATCACCTCGACGCCGCAGCCGATTCCGGCGTCGATCTGCCCGGACGCGATGAGCCCGGCGACCATGTGGACGGCCTGCTGCGACGATCCGCACGCGCAGTCGATGGTGGTGGCGGCGGTGCGGTACGGGAACCCGGCGTGCAGCCATGCCTGGCGGGTCACGTTGTTGGACTGCTCCCCCGCCTGGGTGACGACGCCACCGACGAGTTGCCCGATCCGGTCCGCGGTCAGGCCGGTCCGGTCGAGGACGGCCTTCTGGGCGGCGCCCAGCAACACAGCCGGATGCACTCCGGACAGTTGCCCGCGACGACGGCCGATCGGCGTCCGCGCGGCCTCGACGATGACGACGTTGCTCATGTCCACTCCCTGCTCCCCGAATACTGAAATTTATTCTATTCCGCCGACGGGCCGCTCCCCCGTCCATCCCACCGAGCGGGACCACACTGCTCAGCGCCGATGTCGGAGACACACCGGGGCACGAGATCGCCTGTAGCGCTGGGCAAATTGCCTTCACGACCAGCTCACCGGTGTTACAGTGCCCACACCCGTATCCAGTTCGAACGAATCGACGCACTGCGCCGGGAACGGAGACCGGCGCCCGCTGTCACGAGGAGGGCTCCATGCCCGATTTCTCCGGCAAGACCGTCGTCGTCACCGGCTGTTCGTCCGGCGTCGGCGCTGCCACCGTCACCAAGCTCGCCGCCCGGGGCGCCACCGTGATCGGCGTCGACCGAGTCGAGAGCACCGATCCCGCGATATCCCGGATGGTGGTGGGTGATCTGTCGACACACGCCGGCGTCCTGGACATCGCCGAGCAGATCGCCGGTCCCGTCGACTCGCTCATCAACAACGCCGGTGTCGCCGCGACCCTGCCGTGGCGGACCGTGCTGTCGATCAACACCCTCGCACCGCGCGACCTCACGCGCGCGCTGACCCCGAAGTTCACGCCGGAGCCCACCGTCGTCACGACCGCCTCGCAGGCCGGATTCATGTGGCAGCAGCACTACGACCTACTCAACGAGTTCCTCGCCGTCGACGACTGGGATGCCGCGCTCGACACGTTCGCGGACCATCCCGGCATCGAAGGCGCGTGCTACAGCCTCTCCAAGGAGGCCGTCATCATCTGGTCGAAGAACCTGGCCGTCGAGGGCAAGGCCACCGGGCTGCGTTCGAACAGCGTCTCCCCCGGCACGATCGGCACGCCGCTGCTGAAGGACTTCACCGCGACGATGGGTGAGGACACCATCAACGGCGCCGCGGCGTGGGCGGGCCGGCACGGTCGCCCCGAGGAGATCGCCGACGCCCTGCTGTTCCTCGCGTCGTCGGAGTCCACCTGGATCAGCGGCGCGGATCTTCCGGTCGACGGCGGGTTCGGCGCATACGTGCACCGCACGTTCATCGCACCGGCGCCGGCCGCCCAGACCACGGAGAACTGAGGGCGGTCCGCAAGGGGCAGCCCATCGATCACCGCACCACCCCTTGCGTTTTCGTCTTCCTACGGCGCCATGTCCAGCCAG
This sequence comes from Rhodococcus sp. NPDC003382, assembly GCF_053589135.1. Lineage (NCBI taxonomy): Bacteria > Bacillati > Actinomycetota > Actinomycetes > Mycobacteriales > Nocardiaceae > Rhodococcus > Rhodococcus sp. NPDC003382. The sequence continues at coordinate 40,579 of NZ_JBSFRH010000014.1, read as the reverse complement.
CCGGTGAAGCCCGACGGATCGTGGCGTCCCATGACCGCGTGCTCGAACATGCCCCAGCCCACCCGGCCGTCGATGGTCGCCTTCGCGACGTGGTCGATGGTGGAGAACGGGAGCCGGCCCAGAAAGTCCCGGCTGGTGGTGTCCACGAAGGACGACGACGACCAGTTCTCGCCCTTCCACTCGCCGTGCGTCCACTCCGGGTCACCGCCGTAGCCGGCGCCGTGACTCAGCGAGATGAACCCGAGGGGCTCGATGTCCACGACGACGGGCTCGCCCTTGGGCGTGGTCAGGTGCAACCGCGCCGACTCGGGATGCCGTGTGCCGCTGCGGTAGTTCACCTCGACGCGGGGCCAGCCCAACTGCTCGACCCGGCCGTCCGCGAAGACGCGGGTGGCGTGATTGAGGGTGCGGTGCCCGTCCTGCGACTCCTGCACGATGACGACGAGCGCGAAGTCGTCGAAGCGCAGCGGGACGTAGGTCCAGTAGTGGCCGCCGCGGTTCTCGTAGGTCCAGCGACCCTGCGGATCCGGCTCGCCGACGGGACGGATCCCCCAGGAGCGGTCGCGCGTGCCCATCCAGATCTCAGGATCGACGGCGAAGTCCTTGCCCTGCACCGACAAGGTGCCGGACCAGCTACCGACCTGGGCGAAGCGGGACGCGTCGAGGATCGGTCGCGGACCGGACATGAGGATGTGCGCCTCCTCGAGCACGGCGGGAAACGAGCCGTCCCACGTGATGTCGCACGAGAGGTCGTCGTGCTCGCAGATCACCCGGATCTTCTGCAGGGGCTCGACGACCTCGAGCCGATAGCCGCCGACCTTGCTCTCCATCGAACGCTCGTCGAGCGCGTCCGAGAACCGGACTGCGACCTGCGAGTCACCGTGCCGCACGGTGACGAACGCGTCGACGACACTCAGGTTCGGGTAAACCCCGAAACCGGTGATCAGGAAGATGTCACCGGTGCGGTCGTGGGCGTTGAAGTAGTTGCGGTCGTAGAAATTTCGGTCCGTGGAGGACACACGACCCAGCGACAGCGGCGACTGGTGAATCGGATATTCGTCGAGCTGAACCGGTTTCATCGGTGTCACTTCTCCCAATCGTAGGAATCGTCGATCAACTGCGCGAGCATCGCGTGGTGGAGCACCAGCTGGTCGGGGTCGGCGGGGATCTCCATTTCCCCGAAGTGCACGCGGCGCCGCATGATCTGCGACATCACGATGCCGTGGCGCAGTGCGGCGTACACGAGGTAGAAGTCGAGGTCGCGGACCTCGACGCCGGAGATCCTCTCGTATTCCGCCACGACGTCCGAGCGCCGGAGGAATCCCGGCAGGCCGGGGATCGAGAACTGGTCGGCGATGTCCTGGAACATACGATGGAAGAAGATGAACCAGCCCAGATCCAGTTCGCGGGGAGCGAGCGCAGCCGACTCCCAGTCGAGGACCGCAGCGACGTCGGTGCCCCGGTACATGATGTTGCCGATGCGCGCGTCGCCCCAGCACAGCACGTCCGCGGACGGCTCGGCCGGCCAGTTCTCCTCGAGCCAGTCGAATGCCTTCTCCAGCACAGGGATACGAATCCCGTCCTCGCGGCGGGTCCATTCGTAGTAGGCGCACTCGTTCTCGAAGTGCCGACGCAGGCTCGACTGCCCGTCCGGAGCGACCAGCGCGGGAAACTTGGACGCGGGATCGGCGATCGCGTGGATGTCGGCGAGAACCTTCACGCTCGCGCTCTGCACGGCCCTGCGGGTGTCGTCGTCGGCGTCGAGCAGCCATCCGGTGAACACGTACGGCGGGTTGTCCACGGGCACGACACCTTCGGCGCGATCCATCACGAGGAACGGCCGGCCGAGCGGGCCCGCGGAGGTCTCGACCCACCGCACCTTCGGCACCGCGATGCCACCGTGTTCGCGGACGGCGGTCATGACGTCGAACTGGCGCTGCAGGTCGTAGCCGGGGAACACTGGATACGCGTCCTCCTCGGGGGCGAGCCGGGCGACGAGCTGTGCTGTCTGCTCCGCACCGTCCTTCGTCCAGTCGAGATCGAACAGGACCGAGATGCTGGACATTCCGGAGTGTTCCGGTCGCGTCAGGTTGTGGACACGCGGCGGCGCGTCGGCGCCGAGACGCTCGCCGAGCCGGCCTTCGAGCCGGCCGCGCAGCTCGTCCAGGTCGGTCTCGCTGGTCTTGATCTCCTGCTCCGCGCCTTCAGGCACCACGCTCTCGGCGGTCATGCCCGTACCTCCCGTTCGTCGACGAAGTGAGCCCGTGCGACGCGCTGCGGTTGCCGGAAATCGTTCGCGTCGAAGCGGGGTGTTCGGATGAGGGTCGCGATCGTGGCGGATCTCGTGCTGCGTAAGCATTTTCGATCCGCCCTGCGACGGGAGCGCCTTGTCCCATGTAGTCACCCCCGTTGCCGACCCCCTGGGGACAAAGATAGACGCTGGTCCAACTTCTTGGAACCCGTTCCAGGAATTCTCGCAACTCCGGGCGAACCTTCTACGCTGACAACGACTCAGCGCCTCGCCCACGCGTACGGCGGAACGAGAGGCCCGACGAGGAAAGTGCGGACACCATGAGCGAGCCCACGGCACTCGGTCGCCGCGAGCGGAACAAGCTGCGGACCCGGCAGCGCATGCTGGACGCGGCCAGACGGCTGTTCGCCGAACGCGGCGTCGACGGTTCGACGATCGAGGACATCGCCGATCTCGCCGGCGTCTCGCGCGCAACGGTTTTCAATTACTTCCCCAGCAAGGACGACCTGATCACGGCGCTGCACGCGAGTCACATGGACGCGCTGACAACCCTGATCGACCAGCTGCTCGCGCAGGACCTCACCACCGCGGAACGGATCGCGGGCGTCTTTGCCGACTTCGCGCGTGAATCGCGGCGGTATCCCGGTTACATGCGGGCGGTCACCGGCGAGATCGAAAGGGATCTCGGCACACCCGATACCGCCCGCGAACGCACGCAGCGATTCGACGAGCAGATGCTGCGCATCGTCGAGCCCGGTGTCGAGCGCGGCGAGGTCCGCACCGACTACCCGCTGCCGTTCCTCGCGCAGATGGTCGGCGCCGTGTACGTCTCGACGCTGCGGCACTGGCGTCAGAACCCGGACGACGACGGCACCGAGAGCTTCGACCGGGCAGCACGATTCGCTGCCGACGCCCTTGCGCCCGGAACCGGACCCGGTCGCGGTCACGGGTAGCGCACCCGCGACCGCGACCGGTACAGGGACTACTTCGCGGCTTCGAGAGTTGCCTTGGCCCACCGGTAGTCGGCCTTGCCCGCGGGAGAACGCACGATCGTGTCGACGCCGACGACCAGCCGCGGCACCTTGTAGCCGGCGATCCGGTCGGCGACATGCGCGATCAGCTCGTCGAGCTCGGGCACCGCGTGGCCCTCGCGCGGCTGCACGACGGCTCCGACGCGCTGCCCGTAGCGTTCGTCCTCGACTCCCGCGACGAGCACATCCATCACGGCCGGGTGGCTCTTGATGGCCATCTCCACCTCTTCGGGATACACCTTCTCCCCACCGGTGTTGATGCACAGCGAGCCGCGTCCGAGCAGCACGATCGTGCCGTCCTCCTCGACTTCGGCCATGTCCCCGAGGACCGACATGCGGACCCCGTCGATGACCGGGAAGGTCGCCGCGGTCTTCTCCGGGTCGCCCCAGTACCCGAGCGGCACGTGGCCGGCGCGGGCGATGTAGCCGATCTCGCCGGAACCCGGCTCGATCGGGCGCATCCGCTCGTCGACGACCTTGACGGTCGGCTTCGCGGCGATCCGCATCCGGCCGTCCTCGCCGATCGACAGATCGCCGTCGATGCCGGACTCGGAGGATCCGAATCCGTCGCGCACCATGACGTTCGGCAGCAGCGAGACGAGCTGCTCGCGGACCTGCTTGGAGAACAGCGCGCCGCCGGACCCGACGACGAACAGCGAACTCAGGTCGTACTCGGAGCCGTGTTCGGCGATCGCGTCGGCGAGCGGACGGGCCATCGCGTCGCCGACGATCGTCATCGTCATCACGCGTTCGCGTTCGACGACCGCGAGCACCTCCTTCGCGTCGAACGCCGGGAGCACGACCTGCGAGACGCCCAGGCAGAAGGCACTGAACATGCTGTACATCGCGGCGCCGTGGATGAGCGGCGCGGTGAGCAGCCACGTCATTTCCGGCATGTTCGCGGCCTGGTTCGCAACCGATGCGATGTCCGAGTGCGGCTCCCCCATCGAGTTGCCGCCGGACAGTGCCGCGAAGAAGAAGTCCTCGGCGCGCCACATCACGCCCTTCGGCATGCCAGTGGTGCCACCGGTGTAGATGATGAACTGGTCGTCGCCGCTGCGCGGTGCGAAGTCGCGCGCGTCGGACTCCGCGGCGACCGCCTTGTGGAAGTCGGCGGTGGTGACCGTCCTCCAGTCGACGTCGTCGGCCGGTCCCACGGTGACGATGTGCCGGACCGTCGGCGTGCGCGGCAGGACCGCGGCCGTCCTGGTCGCGAACTCACCGTCGGCGACGATGGCGGCGAGTTCGGCGTTGGCGAACAGGTAGGCCAGCTCGGCGTCGACGTAGCGGTAGTTGATGTTGATCGGGACAGCCCGGATCTTCAGGATCGCCAGGAGCGCTTCGACGAATTCGGTGCTGTTGCGCATGTAGAGACCGACGTGCTCACCTGCGGAGATCCCCGCCCCGGCCAGATGGTGAGCGAGCCGGTTGGCTGCGGCATCGAGTTCGCGGTAGGTGAGGCGGCTGTCCCCACAGATGATCGCGGTGCGATCGGGGACGGCGTCGGCGATGGCTTCGAACAGGTCCGCGAGGTTCAGCGACATCGAGATTCCTTCTGACACAGTGGTGGAAACCGTCGCGACACCGTGACATCTGTCACCCCGGCGATTCCTGTCACTCCCGGCCAGTGGGACAGCTCCGGACCGGCCGACCCACCGGCCTCACAAACTAGAGCCAATACTAGTTCTGTCCCGGGGTTCGTTCTCCCCGTGGCAGCCGTACACAGGGAGAGATCGCATGGGCGAATCAGTCAGCTTGGCCGGCCGCACCGCCGTCGTCACCGGAGCCGGCGCGGGTCTCGGCCGCGCCGAGGCGCTCGCTCTCGCCGCCGCAGGCGCCGCGGTCGTCGTCAACGACATGGGCCCGGCCGCGCACGACGTCGCCGACGAGATCACCGCGGCAGGAGGCCGGGCGGTCGCCGTCACCGGCGACGTCTCCGACTGGTCGCTCGGCGGCCGTCTCGTCGACGAGGCCGTGAGCACGTTCGGCTCCCTCGACATCCTGGTCAACAATGCGGGCATCCTGCGCGACAAGATGATCTTCAACCTGTCCGAGTCCGACTGGGACGACGTGATCCGCGTCCACCTCAAGGGCCACGCCGCCACCTCGCACGCCGCCGCCGTGCACTGGCGCAATGCGAGCAAGGCCGCCGGCGCCCCCGTCTACGGCCGGGTCGTCAACACCTCCTCCGAGGCATTCCTGTTCGGTTCGGCCGGGCAGCCCAACTACTCGGCGGCCAAGGCGGGAATCACCGCGTTGACCCTGTCCACCGCACAGGGCCTGGCCCGCTACGGTGTCACGGCGAACGCGATCTGCCCGCGCGCCCGGACCGCGATGACCGCCGGGACGTTCGGCGAGAACGAGAACCCGAACGGCGGACTCGATCCCCTCGCACCCGAGCGCGTCGCGACCCTTGTGTCCTACCTGGCATCGCCCGCCTCCCACGAGATCACCGGCCAGGTCTTCGTCGTGTACGGCAAGATGGTCGCGCTCATGGCGTCGCCGAAGGTCGAGAACCGTTTCGACGCAGCGGGATCCGAGTTCACGGTGAACGAACTCGACGAGCAGCTCTCCACCTACTTCACCGGCCGCGGCAGGTACGAGACGTACTCGGCGTACAGCGTGGCCGAGCTGGAGAAGCCCGCACTCGCCATCGACTGACCGGATCCGAGACCGAAAGCAGACGCACGACATGAGGCTTGCAGGCAAGGTTGCGATCGTCACCGGCGGCGCCGGTGGTATCGGACGAGGCATCGTCCGCGCGTTCACCAAGGAGGGTGCGAAGGTGCTGTTCGTCGACGTCGACGCGACCGCGGGTGCCGCGCTCGAAGGCGAACTGGGAAGCAGCACAGCGCGATTCCTCGAAGCGGACATCTCCGAGGAGGCGAGCGCCGACCGGATCGTGGCGGCTGCGGTCGACGCGTTCGGGAAGGTCGACGTGCTGGTCAACAACGCGCACGCGTCGAGGCAGGCACCGCTGCTCGAGACCACGCAGGAAATGCTCGACCTGTCCTTCGGAACGGGCTTCTACCCGACCTTCCGGCTGATGAAGGCCGCGCACGCTCAATTGGCCGCGAACCGCGGTTCGGTGATCAACTTCGCGTCCGGTGCCGGCATCGAGGGCAACGTGACGCAGAGTTCCTACGCCGCGGCCAAGGAGGCGATCCGCGCGATCAGCCGGGTCGCGGCCAACGAGTGGGCCGCCGACGACATCAACGTCAACGTCATCTCCCCGCTGGCGCTCACCGAGGGCGTCCAGGCCTACATCGGGGCGAACCCCGGCGTCGAGCGGGCGCTGCTGTCGAAGACGCCGCTGGGCCGCTTCGGCGACCCGGAGTCGGACATCGGCCGGGTCGCGGTGTTCCTCGCCAGCGAGGACGCCTCGTACATGACCGGTCAGACGCTGATGGTCGACGGCGGCAGCGTCAAGCTTCGCTGAGTCCCGGCAACGACCACGGCCCCCGGCGGATGCCGGGGGCCGTGGTCGTGAAGTTCGGAGCCGTCGAAGTTCGGAGCCTAGGCGGTCTTGTCGCGACGCTCGCGGTCCTGCTTGCGGGGCACGATCGTCGGCAGCACGTTGTCGGTGACGGTCTCCGCGGTCACCACGACCTTCTCGACGTCGTCGCGGCTCGGGATGTCGTACATCACCGGCAGCAGCACTTCCTCCATGATCGCGCGCAGGCCGCGGGCACCGGTGCCTCGCAGGATCGCCTGGTCCGCGACCGCTTCGAGTCCGTCGGTGGTGAACTCGAGTTCCACACCGTCCATCTCGAACAGGCGGACGTACTGCTTGACGAGGGCGTTCTTCGGCTCGGACAGGATCTGGACGAGCGAGTCCTTGTCGAGGTTCGTCACGGACGCCACGACGGGCAGGCGGCCGATGAACTCGGGGATCAGACCGAACTTGATCAGGTCCTCCGGCATGACCTCGGCGAAATGGTCGGTGGTGTCGATCTCGGCCTTCGAGCGCACCTCGGCGCCGAAACCGATTCCTCGCTTGCCGACGCGATCGGACACGATCCGCTCGAGGCCCGCGAACGCACCGGCCACGATGAACAGCACATTGGTGGTGTCGATCTGGATGAATTCCTGGTGCGGGTGCTTGCGTCCGCCCTGCGGCGGCACCGACGCCTGCGTGCCCTCGAGGATCTTCAGCAGCGCCTGCTGCACGCCCTCCCCCGACACGTCGCGGGTGATCGAGGGGTTCTCGCTCTTGCGGGCGATCTTGTCGACCTCGTCGATGTAGATGATGCCGGTCTCGGCCCGCTTGACGTCGTAGTCCGCGGCCTGGATGAGCTTGAGGAGGATGTTCTCCACGTCCTCGCCGACATAGCCGGCTTCGGTGAGGGCGGTGGCGTCGGCGATGGCGAACGGCACGTTCAGCATCTTCGCCAGCGTCTGCGCGAGATAGGTCTTGCCGCAGCCGGTGGGGCCGAGCAGCAGGATGTTGGATTTGGCGAGTTCGACGGTCTCGCCGCGCGCGTCGCGGGTCCTGTCGCCCGCCTGGATGCGCTTGTAGTGGTTGTAGACCGCGACCGCGAGGGTTCGCTTCGCGGAGTCCTGGCCGATCACATAGTTGTCGAGGAATTCCCGGATCTCGGCCGGTTTGGGCAGCTCGTCGAGCTTGACCTCACTGGATTCGGCCAGTTCTTCCTCGATGATCTCGTTGCAGAGATCGATACACTCGTCGCAGATGTAGACACCGGGGCCTGCAATGAGCTTCTTGACCTGCTTCTGGCTCTTTCCGCAGAACGAGCACTTGAGCAGATCTCCGCCATCACCGATACGTGCCATCTGTCAGGTCCCCTACTTCCTCGTGTGCGTGCAACCGACCCCGGGACCGCCGACAGTGCCGGTCCGGCGAGCGCGCCTCGGTTCGACCGTACCCGGAGATCACCACGCAGGTCGACCTGTTGTCCGCGTTTCGAAGGTCATATTTGTGTGGTGCACTGTGGTTTCCTCATGCGGCGCACAGTGTTTTCTTCGTGCGGCGCAGTTTTCTTCGTGCGGCGCACCGGGATTTCGTTCCGCCGCGTGTGGACCGGCCCGGTCCGGAAGCCCGCGGTGGCGGTGCCTCGGACCGGGCCGTGCCGGTCACTTCTGTGCCGAGAGCTTGCGGTACTCGAGCACGTTGTCGATCAGGCCGTATTCGACGGCCTCGGCCGCGGTGAGGATCTTGTCGCGGTCCGTGTCCTTGCGGATCTGGTCGGGATCCTTGCCGGTGTGCTTGGCGAGCGTGGTCTCCATGAGACGACGCATGCGCTCGATCTCGGCGGCCTGGATCTCCAGGTCGGAGACCTGGCCCTGGATACCGCCGGTGGCGGGCTGATGGATGAGCACGCGGGCGTTCGGCAGCGCGAGACGCTTGCCGGGGGTGCCGGCGGCGAGCAGCACGGCCGCGGCCGAGGCGGCCTGGCCGAGGCACACGGTGGTGATGTCGGCGCGCACGTACTGCATGGTGTCGTAGATCGCCATCAGCGACGTGAACGAGCCACCCGGCGAGTTGATGTACATGGTGATGTCGCGGTCCGGGTCGAGCGACTCGAGAACCAGCAGCTGCGCCATGACGTCGTTCGCCGACGCGTCGTCGACCTGCACGCCGAGGAAGATGATGCGTTCCTCGAACAGCTTGTTGTAGGGGTTGGATTCCTTGACGCCGTAGCTCGAGTGCTCGATGAACGACGGAAGGATGTAGCGCGAGGAGGGGCCGGCCGGTGCGGCTCCGCCCAGAGCGCGGGGATCGAAAAGGTTGGTCATCGCTTCTCCAAGAAGTTCGTGATGCGGGGGACGGATCGTCGGGGTCGGCTAGTTGCCGGTGCCGCCGGCCTGCGTGGCCCGGGACACGACGTGGTCGACGAAGCCGTACTCGAGCGCCTCGGCCGCGGTGAACCAACGGTCCCGGTCGGAGTCGGCAGTGATCTGCTCGACCGTCTGACCCGTGTGCTCGGCGATGAGCTCGGCCATCTCCCGCTTGGTGTGCGCGAACTGCTCGGCCATGATCGCGATGTCGCTGGCGGTACCACCGATGCCCGCGGACGGCTGGTGCATCATGATCCGCGCGTGCGGAAGGGCGTACCGCTTGCCCTTGGTACCGGCGGACAGCAGGAACTGTCCCATCGAGGCGGCCAGGCCCATGCCGAACGTCGCGACGTCGCACTCGACGAACTTCATGGTGTCGTAGATCGCCATACCGGCGGTCACCGAACCACCCGGGGAGTTGATGTAGAGAGAGATGTCGCGCTCCGGATCCTCGGCCGCGAGCAGGAGGATCTGGGCGCAGAGCTTGTTGGCGATGTCGTCGTCGACCTGGGTACCGAGGAAGATGATCCGCTCGCGGAGCAGGCGCTCGTAGACCGAGTCGCTGAGGTTCAGCCCAGCGGTGGCCGAGGTCATCGTCGGACCGATGGATGTCGCCGGATTCTGAGGAGTCACGGTACCTGCCTTCTCGTCAATCGTGGATTGCTGACACAGACACTAACGAAAGCGGGGCGGCACCGGATGCCCGGTGCCGCCCCAATTCGCTTACAGCGGAACGATCAGCGTGTTCTACTCGGCCGACTCGTCGGCCGCAGCCTCGTTCTCCGCGCCCTCGGCCTCGGCCTCGGCGCCCTCTTCGGTCTTCGAACCGAACAGCGTCTCGGTGTCGACGGTCGCACCGGTGGTGTCGGTCACGGTCGCCTTGTTCACGACGCTGCCGAGCGCCTTGCCGCGACGCACGTCCGCGAAGATCGCGCCGAGCTGGTTCGCCTGGCTGATCTGCTGGATGAACTGCTCCGGCGGGATGCCGTAGCGCTGCGCCTGGAAGAAGATGCGCTCGGTGAGCTCCTGCTGCTCGACCGTGGTGCCCTCGGCCTCGGCGATCGCATCCAGCAGCAGCTGGGTCTTGACGGAACGCTCGGCGGACTCGCGGGCGTCCTTGTCGAACTCCTCGCGGCTCGAACCCTGCTCCTCGAGCAGCTCGTTGAGCTTGGTCTCGTCATGGTCGAGCGCGTGGATGGCGTCGTGCAGCGCGCTGTCGATCTCGGCCTGGACGACGGCCTCGGGCAGCGGGACCTCGACGGCCTCGAGGAGAGCCTCGAGAACCTTGTCGCGGATCTGGCCGGCCTGCTCGACCTGCTTGACGCGCTCGACGCGCTCACGCAGGTCGGCCTTCAGCTCGTCGAGGGTGTCGAACTCGCTCGCGAGCTGCGCGAAGTCGTCGTCCTCGGCGGGAAGCTCGCGCTCCTTGACGGAGTTCACCTTGACGGTGACGACGGCTTCCTTGTCGGCGAACTCACCGGCGACGAGCTTCGAGGTGAACTCGGTGGAGCCACCGGCCTCGAGACCGATGATGGCCTCGTCGAGGCCCTCGATGAGCTGGCCGGAGCCGACCTCGTGGGACAGGCCCTCGGTCGCGGCCTCCGGGACGGGCTCGCCGTCGACGGTGGCCGACAGGTCGATGGAGACGAAGTCGCCGTCCTGCACGGGCCGCTCGACGCCCTTGAGGGTGCCGAAGCGCTGGCGCAGTGAGAGAAGCTGCTCGGCGACGTCCTCGTCGGTGATCTCGACGGGATCGACGGTGACGGCGATCTCGGAGAAATCGGGGAGGGTGATCTCGGGGCGGACGTCGACCTCGGCGGTGAACGCCAGCTCGACGTTGTCCTCGATCTTGGTGAGCTCGATCTCGGGCTGGCCGATGACCTTGACGTCGTTGGTGGTCACGGCCTCGCTGTAGCGGGGGCCGATCGCGTCGTTGACGACCTGCTCGAGCACGGCGCCGCGGCCGACACGAGCCTCCAGCAGCTTGCGGGGAGCCTTGCCGGGACGGAAGCCGGGCAGGCGGATCTGGCTGGCGAGAGCCTTGAACGCGCGGTCGAAATCAGGCTGGAGCTCCTCGAAGGGCACCTCAACGTTGATACGGACTCGCGTCGGGCTGAGCTGCTCGACGGTGCTCTTCACGGACATGCTCCTTCTGTGTCGTGCTCTTGTCTAGGTCTGACTACAGGCGCCGATTTCTCCGCCGCCGTTCGTTCTGGTCGGGATGACAGGATTTGAACCTGCGACCCTCCGCTCCCAAAGCGGATGCGCTACCAAGCTGCGCCACATCCCGTCGTCCAACCGGTTCCCGTCGACCGCCCGGGGACCCGCTGAGGAATCCTACGGCCCCCCGATTATGAAATCCAAAGCGAGGTTCGGTACAGTCTCATCCGGCAGCGACGGAGACGGCGATCCCGGCAGAAGTCGCTTGCTCGCGGGGATGTAGCTCAATGGTAGAGCCCCAGTCTTCCAAACTGGCTACGCGGGTTCGATTCCCGTCATCCCCTCCACGGGACCTCACGCCCGCCACCACTTCCGGTGGCGGGCGTGAGTCGTTTCCGGGCACCCCGTTCCTGTTCCTCCCGGTCACCGTTTCGACTCGAAACGGTCATCACACCGAGATCGAACGGGTTCCGCCGGTGTCGGTATGAGAACGTTCCGAGCATGAACGACGCTTCCGGCCGTCCCGCCGCGCCCTCTGAGCAGACGGCGCTGCGGTCGACGATCGTCGCCGCCGTCCTGCTCGACGCCTCGCCCGACTGGGATCGGGTCGGCGAGATGCTCTCCGGTGGAACCCCCGAAACGCCGGCGTTCCGGCACCGCGTTCTCGACGTGCCGTTCGGGTTGGCGCCGCCGCGATGGGCCGGCGAACACGACTCGGACCTGCCGTGGCAACTCGATCGGGTGACCCTGCCCTCCCCCGCGACCTTCGACGACGTTCTCGACTACGCCCGCACGACCTCCGCCGCCGCGGTCCCGGAACATCCCGGGTGGGAGCTGACGCTGGTCGAGGGGTTGCTCGGCGGCCAGTCCGCCCTGCTGATCCGCATTCACCACGCGTACGCCGACGGCGCCGACGGCACCCACATCACCGCCCGCATCGTCGACCTCGAACGACACGGTCACGAACACCCGGAACCCGAGCCGGAAACGACGACCGCGGAGGACGCGACCGATCGGGCAGCCGGCTCGTTCGGTTCCCTCGTCGAGTCGATCGGCGGACTGGTGCAGTCCCTCGCGGCGCCGCTGCGGTGGTTCACGTCGTCCGCCGAACCCGCCAGGACCGGCGCCCGCCGGCTGCACGTGGTCGACGTGCCGCTCACCGAGTTGCGGGCGGCCGCCGAGCGCGCGGGCAGCACCCTGGACAGCGCGTTCCTCGCGGCGGTGCTGCTCGGGCTGGCCGATTACCGGTTCCGCTGCGGTATCGACGTCGACGAGCTGAGCCTGGCGATGCCGCTTGCCCCAGAGAACGGTGGTACAGGGAACGGCGGTGCCGGTATCAGCCTGGCCCGAGCCGACCTGCCGGTCCCCGCCGACGATCCGGCGCTGCTCATGCGACTGCTCGACGAGTACTCCGGCCCCGCCACCGAACCCGGCCGGCACCTCGCACCCCCACCGAACCTGCTGCCGGCGGTGATCGACGACCCGCTCGACCACGACGACGTGTTCGCCTGCACGGTGCCGGGATCGCACGTGCCCTTGTACGTGGCTGGCGCGAAGATCGAGAAGTACTACGGCTTCGGGCCGACGCTCGGTTCGGCGTTCAACGCGACCCTGATGTCGTACCTGGACAGCTGCTGTCTCGGGTTCACGATCGACACCGACGCGGTGCGCGACGCCGAGATGTTCGACGACTGCATCCGCGCCGGTCTGCTCGCAGTCCTCGAGAGCTGACCGTCGGTAGGCTGGGCGTCGTACCCGCACGCACAGTCGGAAGGCGCATCGCCGTGGAACTCCTGCTCATCGTCCTTGCCGTCGGCGCGGTCGTGTACTTCGTGTCGCGGAGCCAGAAGAAATCGTCCGGCCACAGCGCGGTCCGTCTCGACGATGCGAAGGCGGACGCCCGTCAGGCGATCGAGCGTCTCGGCGGTCAGATCTACAACCTGACCGGGACCGACGACGCCTCCAAGCAGGCGCTCGCGGACGCGTCCGAGCGCTACAACGCGGCCGGCTCGCAAATCGAGCAGGCGCAGACCCCGGCGCAGGCGCGCCTCGCGAAGCAGAGCGCTCTCGAAGGGCTGTACTACATCCGGGCGGCCCGCATCGCGATGGGCATGGATCCCGGACCGGAGATCCCGCCGCTCGACGGCCAGAAGTCGGCCGGCGCCGTCACCGAGGAACGGCAGATCGAATTCGAGGGCCGGCAGGTGTCCGCATCCCCGTCCCCGTCGCCGCGGACGCCGAACTACTACCCCGGCGGCCGGGTCGCGGGCCGTCCGGTGCCGGCGGGCTGGTACTCGGAACCGTGGTGGAAGCCGGCGCTGGTCGCGGGCGCCTGGGGCGTGGGATCGATGCTGCTGTTCTCGGCGATGTTCTCGGGCATGGCCGGGGTGCCGTACGACGCGCAGGCGTTCGAGAGCGGTGTCGGCGACGGCACCGCGGACGCCGGTGACGTGGGCGGCGGTGAGGACTTCGGCGGTGACGATTTCAGCGGCGGTGACGATTTCAGCGGTGGTGACGATTTCGGCGGCGGTGGCGATTTCGGCGACGGTGGCGACTCCAGCGGGTTCGACTTCGGTGGCGGCGACTTCGGGGGCGGGTTCGACTTCTGACCGGCGCAGCTGAATCGTCGATCCTGTCGACGTAGGCAGCCGCTCCGATCGGCGGCCACCGGTGTTCGGGGACTTCCGACCGGAACGGCCGGGATCGTGGACTCTGGCCGCGGCGCCCGCAAATGTGGGATCGTCCGAACATGGGCACCGCAGGACGGCGCATGGCGCAGACCGATTTCCTGACGTGGAGCATGGAGCAGGACCCCGCGCTGCGCTCGACGATCGTCGCCGTCATCACACTCGATTCGTCCCCCGACTGGGACCGCGTCGTCGAGATGATGGACCGCGGCACCCGGGACGTCCCGCACTTCCGGCACCGGGTCGTGTCCGTCCCGTTCGGCCTGGGCGCGCCACGCTGGGTCGCGGACCCGGACTTCGACCTGTCCTGGCATCTGCGGCACACCGCGCTGCCGTCCCCCGGCACGATCGACGACGTCCTGGAACTCGCCCGCATCGCGGCCATGACGGCGTTCGACCGGGCCCGGCCGCTGTGGGAGCTGACCGTCGTCGACGGCCTCGCCGACGGAGGCGCAGCGATCCTGCTCAAGGTGCACCACGCGCTCACCGACGGTCTCGGTGGCATGCAGATCACCGCGCACATCGTCGATTTCACGCGGGAGGGCACCCCGCGGCCGGAACCGCCCGCTCCCCCGGAACCCGAACGCCTCGGCTCGTGGGACCTCGTGACCGAACTGCTCGAGGATTACGGGTCCCAGGCCCGCGGCATGGTCGGCCGGGGACTGCGGTCGGTGTGGCCCGCGACCCGCGCGGTGGTCACCGACCCGGTCGGAGCCGCGCGCGGTGTGCTCGGCACGGTGTCGTCGGTGGCCCGCTATCTGCGGCCGATCACGACGACCGCGTCGCCGGTGATGACCGAACGCGCCTTGGGCCGGGCGCTGTTCTCGTTCGATGTCCCGCTCGAGGGGCTCCGCGCGGCGGGGCATCGCGCGGGCTGCACCGTCAACAGCGCCTTCCTCACGGCACTGGTCGTCGGCCTGCACCACTATCACCGCGCTCACGACGCCGACGTCGAGTCGTTGCGGGTGACGATGCCGCTGAGCGTGCGCCGACCGGACGACGAGATGGGCGGCAACCGCATCAACCTGGCGCGATTCGCGCTTCCGGTACACGGCGGCGACGTCGACGACCTCATGCGGGAGATCGAGTCGATCGTCCGTGCGTGGCGGGCGGAACCGGCGCTCGATATGGGCGAGGTGCTCGCCGCTCCGCTGAACATGTTGCCGCCGGCGGTGGTCGGCAGCATGCTCGAGCACGTCGACTTCCTGGCCTCGAACGTGCCGGGATCCCCGGTCCCGCTGTATGTGGCGGGTGCGCGGGCCGAGCGGTACTACGCCCTCGGGCCGACACTCGGGTCGGCGTTCAACGTGACGATGGTGTCGTATCTCGGCACGTGCTGCCTGGGCGTCACGCTCGACGTCGGGGCAGTGCCGGACCGGGCCGTGTTCGAGGAGTGCATCCGCACCGGGTTCCGGGACGTCCTCGGCGAGGAGTCGGACGAATCCGTGTCGTGACGGTCGGGCGGGGTCGTGACGGTCAGGCGGGCTGGCAGGTCGGGCACCAGAACAGGTTGCGCGCCTGCATGACCGAATGCAGGACGGGAGTGCCGCACACGCGGCAGGGATCACCGGCGCGGCGGTAGACGTAGGTGCGGGGCCGGTCCTTGGCATAGGCCGGGGCGCCGTGATCGTGTTCGGGCCGAACGACGTGCATACGGCCGCGCTCCATCCCGATCTGCATGAGTTCGACCAGGTCCGCCCACATAGCGTCGAATTCGGTGCGCGACAGGTTCTTTCCGGGTCGTTCCGGGCTGATGCCGTGGCGGAACAGCACTTCGGCCCGATACACGTTGCCGACCCCGGCGATCACCGCCTGGTTCATGAGCAGAGATCCGATTGCGGTGCGGGACTTGGATATCCGCGCCCACGCCAGATCCGGGTCGGCGTCGGCGCGCAGCGGATCGGGCCCCAGCCGGGCCTCGATGGCGTCGACCTCGTCGGGGGTGAGCACATCACACGCCGCGGGGCCGCGCAGATCGCTGCCGTGCTCGACCCCGATCATCCGCATGCGCACCTGACCGACCGGCGGGCCGAGCGGCAGCGCGGATTCGGTGAACTCGCCGTAGATGCCGAGGTGCACGTGCACCACGGCGCCGGTCTCGTAGTGATGGAACAGGTGCTTGCCCCACGCTTCGGCGTGGGTGAGTACCCGCCCGTCGACGAGCGCGGCACCGTCCGAGAACCGCCCCTGCGGGCTCGAGACCCGCACCGCCGCACCGGCGTAGTGCCGCTGGTGCAGGCGGGCGAGCCTGTGGAGTATGTGTCCCTCGGGCACCGGGCCCCCGGACTACGCGCCGGGGACGGCGGGAGCGACGCCGGTCTTCTCGTACTCGGCGAGGATGTCGATGCGACGCTGGTGCCGCTCCTCGTTCGACCAAGGGGTCGCCAGGAACGCGTCGACGATCGCGAGCGTCTCCTCGAGCGTGTGCATGCGACCACCGATGCCGATGAGCTGCGCGTTGTTGTGCTCGCGGGCGAGCTTGGCGGTCTCGACGCTCCACGCGAGGGCACAGCGGGCGCCGGGCACCTTGTTCGCGGCGATCTGCTCGCCGTTGCCGCTGCCTCCGAGGACGATGCCGAGGCTGCCCTCGTCGGCGACGGTGCGGCGGGCCGCTTCGATGCAGAACGCGGGGTAGTCGTCCTGGGCGTCGTATTCGTGTGCGCCGCAGTCGACGGCTTCGTGACCGTTGGCGGTCAGGTGTTCGATGATCTGGTTCTTACGTTCGAAGCCGGCGTGGTCGGCACCCAGGTAAACGCGCATGAGTCAAGAGTCTAACGAGCCCGATGCGGTGCCGACGAACAGCACGGAGCACCCCGTATGTGGGAGGCCGGCAGCCACCCGACGGATTGCCCGAATCCTCGGAGCTGTCTGCCGGCCTGCCGGATCTACTCGAAGCTCGGACCCTCGGTCCGGGTGCGCTTGAGTTCGAAGAAGTGCGGGTAGCTCGCGAGCGCGACCACGCCGTCCCACACCTTGCCGGCTTCCTCGCCGCGCGGGATCTTCGAGAGCACCGGGCCGAAGAACGCGACCCCGTTGACGTGGATCGTGGGGGTTCCCACATCGGGGCCCACCGCGTCCATGCCGGCGGCGTGGCTCGCGCGCAGCACCTCGTCGTAGGCATCGGTGTCGGCGGCCTTCGCCAGTTCCGGGTCCAGGCCCAGATCGGCGAGCGCCTTGCCGATCACGGCGGGGAAGTCGTCGTTGCCCTCGTTGTGGATCTGCGTGCCCAGCGCCGTGTACAGCGGGGCCAGGATCTCGTCACCGTACTTCTGGGCGGCGGCGATCGCCACACGCACCGGACCCCACGCCTTCTTCATCTTCTCGGCGTACTCGGCGGGCAGGTCGCGTCCCTCGTTGAGGACCGCGAGGCTCATGACGTGGAAACGCGCCTCGATGTCGCGCACCTTGGTGACCTCGAGGATCCATCGCGAGGTGATCCAGCACCAGGGGCAGAGCGGGTCGAACCAGAAGTCGGCAGTGTCCTTGGTGATCGCTTCGCTCACGGGGTCCTTGGCGGTGGCTTCGCTCACGGAATTCTCCTCAGATGTCCCGTCGTCGACACGTCGACGACAACCGATGCTGTCGACAGCACAACGTCGCAGCAAGCCGGATTCTTCCCGAACCGCACCAGCGCCCGCGCGGCACACCGTACGGTCGAATCGAACCGCACGACTCGTGACACGGGAGACTGCGATGCCCAGCGAAGAAACGTTCGTGATCGTCGGCGGCGGACTGGCCGGTGCCAAGACC
This sequence comes from Rhodococcus sp. NPDC003382, assembly GCF_053589135.1. Lineage (NCBI taxonomy): Bacteria > Bacillati > Actinomycetota > Actinomycetes > Mycobacteriales > Nocardiaceae > Rhodococcus > Rhodococcus sp. NPDC003382. Next base: position 22,901 of record NZ_JBSFRH010000014.1, on the reverse strand, counting down.
GCCGAGGAACTGCGCGCCCGCGATTTCCCCGGGCACATCGTGCTGCTCGGCACCGAGGAGCATCTGCCCTACGAGCGACCGCCGCTGTCGAAGGAGTATTTCGCCGGCAACAAGCGGTTGCTGGACTTCACCGTCCAACGCGGCGACTGGTATCGCGACCACCGGATCGAGCTGCGCCTGGGCACCACCGTCACGGCGCTGGATCCGGCCGCACACACGGTGACGCTGCCGGACGACTCGGCGCTGCACTACGACAAGCTGGCGCTCGCAACCGGCTCGCGGCCCCGGACGATCCCACTGCCGGGCGCCGACGCGTCGGGGGTGTACGTGTTGCGCACCGTCGACGACGCGGACGCGCTGCTCTCGGTGGTGCGCGCGGACGGGGCCCGCCTGGTGATCGTCGGCGCCGGCTGGATCGGGCTCGAGGTCGCCGCGAACGCCCGCGGGCACGGCGCGGAGGTGACGGTTCTCGAGACGGCCGCACAGCCGTTGCAGGCCGCGCTGGGCCCCGAGATCGGTGCCGTGTTCGCGGACCTGCACCGCGCGCACGGCGTCGACCTGCGGTTGCAGACGTCGGTCGAGGAGATCGTCGTCGAATCGGGTCGGGCCACCGGGGTGCGCCTCGGCGACGGCAGTGTCGTCCCCGCCGACGCGGTGCTGCTCGCCGTCGGCGCGGTGCCGAACATCGAGCTCGCCCGGGAGGCGGGGCTCGCCGTCGACGGCGGGGTCCTCGTCGACAGCACGCTGACCACCAGCGACCCGGACATCGTCGCGGTCGGCGACATCGCCGAGGCCGAGCATCCGGTGCTCGGCGGCCGGGTCCGCGTCGAGCACTGGGCGAACGCGTTGAACCAGCCGGCGGTCGCGGCGGCGACGATGCTGGGCCGGCCGGCGTCCTACGAGCGGCTCCCCTACTTCTTCACCGACCAGTACGACCTGGGCATGGAGTACGTGGGGCACGCGCCGCGCGATGCGACGGTCGTGACCCGCGGCGACGTCGCGGGCCTGCAGTTCCTGGCGTTCTGGCTCGACTCCGACGACCGGGTGCGGGCGGGGATGAACGTCAACATCTGGGATGCCGGCGACGAGATCCGCGCGCTGCTGGGCTCCGGCACCGCCGTGGATCGGGCGAGGCTCGCCGATCCGGGTGTGGCGCTGGCCGATCTCGCGGGGTGAGCTTCACCGCCCGCAGCGGGTCCGACGGGTCCACGGCGTCCGCACGTGGTGGGATTGGTTCGTCGCAACCCGTCGTGTAGAAGGAGATCTTCGTGGCACCACCGAATCTGACCCGTGAGCAGGCTGCTGAACGGGCCGCGATCCTGTCGGTCGACAACTACCGCATCGAACTCGATCTCACCGACGGCGCGGGCGCACCCGGCACCACCACGTTCCGTTCGATCACGACGGTCACGTTCGGCGCCACCGAGGGTGCGTCGACGTTCATCGACCTGATCGCGCAGAAGGTGAACTCGGCGACGCTCAACGGCTCCCCCATCGACGTGTCCGGTTACACCGAGGACACCGGTCTGGCGCTGTCCGGGCTGTCCGAACGTAACGAACTGGTCGTCGACGCGAACTGCCTGTACACGAATACAGGTGAGGGTCTGCACCGGTTCGTCGATCCCACCGACGGTGCGGTGTACCTGTACTCGCAGTTCGAGACGGCCGACGCCAAGCGCATGTTCGCGTGCTTCGACCAGCCGGACCTGAAGGCCACGTTCGACCTCTCGGTGACCGCGCCGGAGGACTGGGCGGTGATCTCCAACGCCGAGACGGTGCAGACCGTCGCCGCCACGCCCGGCAAGCACATCTTCCGCACGACACCGCGGATGAGCACCTATCTGGTCGCGCTGATCGCCGGCCCGTACTCGGTGTGGACGGATGCGTACACCGACGAGCACGGCACGATTCCGCTGGGCATCTACTGCCGCGCGTCGCTCGCAGAGTTCATGGACGCCGACCGGCTGTTCACCGAGACGAAGCAGGGCTTCGACTTCTATCACCGCAACTTCGGGGTGCCCTACGCGTTCGGCAAGTACGACCAGTTGTTCGTGCCGGAGTTCAACGCGGGCGCGATGGAGAACGCCGGGGCCGTCACGTTCCTCGAGGACTACGTCTTCCGGTCGAAGGTGACCCGCGCGTCGTACGAGCGTCGCGCCGAGACGGTGCTCCACGAAATGGCGCACATGTGGTTCGGCGACCTCGTGACCATGCGCTGGTGGGACGATCTGTGGCTCAACGAGTCGTTCGCGACGTTCGCCTCGGTGCTGTGCCAGTCCCGCGCGACCGAGTACACCAACGCGTGGACGACGTTCGCGAACGTCGAGAAGTCGTGGGCGTACCGGCAGGATCAGCTGCCGTCGACGCATCCGATCGCCGCGGACATCCCCGATCTGGCGGCCGTCGAGGTCAACTTCGACGGCATCACCTACGCGAAGGGCGCGTCGGTGCTCAAGCAGCTCGTCGCGTACGTCGGCGAGGAACCGTTCCTGGCGGGTCTGCGCGACTACTTCCGCGACCACGCCTACGACAACGCGACCTTCGACGATCTGCTCGCCGCGCTCGAGAAGGCGTCGGGCCGCGACCTGTCCGGGTGGGGCGCGCAGTGGCTCAAGACGACGGGCCTGAACATCATGCGCCCCGATTTCGAGGTCGACGCCGACGGGAAGTTCACCCGGTTCACGGTCGTGCAGGAGGGAGCGCAGCCGGGTGAAGGCGAGTTCCGGGTGCACCGCCTGGCGATCGGCGTGTACGACGACGACGGTTCCGGGAAGCTGCTGCGCACCCACCGCGTCGAGATCGATGTCGATGCCGCCGCCCGCACCGACGTGCCGGAGCTCGTCGGGGTGCCGCGCGGGCAGTTCGTGCTCGTCAACGACGACGACCTGACGTACTGCTCGGTGCGGCTCGACGAGCAGTCGCTGCGCACGGTGATCGAGCGGGTCGGCGACATCGCCGAGCCGCTGCCCCGCACGCTCGTGTGGTCGGCGGCGTGGGAGATGACGCGGCAGGCCGAGCTCAAGGCCCGCGAGTTCGTGGCGCTCGTGCAGCGCGGTGTGGCCGCCGAGAGCGAGGTGGGTGTCGTGCAACGGCTGCTCATGCAGGCACACACCGCGCTGGGCAGCTACGCGGATCCGGCGTGGGCGGACAGCCAGGGCTGGGCGGACTACGCGAACCGAGTGCTGGAACTGGCCCGCGCGGCCGAGCCGGGATCCGATCATCAGCTCGCCTTCGTCAACGCCCTGACCACGGCGCAGTTGTCGGCGTGGCACACCGAGGTGCTCGCCGAGCTGCTCGCCGCCGATCCGTCGACGGTGGGGTTGCCGGGGCTGGTCGTCGACACGGATCTGCGGTGGCGGATCGTGCAGGCGCTCGCCGCGGCCGGAGAGATCGACGCCGACGGTGTCGAGTCCCCGGTGATCGACGCGGAGGCCGAGCGCGATCCGACTGCCGCCGGTGCCCGTCAGGCGGCGGCCGCGCGGGCGGCCCGTCCGCAGGCGGCGGTCAAGGAACAGGTGTGGCAGACGGTGATCTTCGACGACACGGTCCCGAACATCACCGCCCGCGCGATCATCGGCGGGTTCGCCCCGGCCGGCCAGAGCGAACTGCTCGAGCCGTACGTGGCGCGGTACTTCGCGGACGTTCCGGGCGTGTGGGAGCGGCGATCGAGCGAGGTCGCGCAGACCGTCGTGGTCGGCCTGTACCCGGCGTGGTCGATCTCGGAGGCGTCGGTCGCGGCGGCCGACGAGTTCCTCGCCGGTGACCTGCCGCCCGCGCTGCGCCGGCTCGTCGTCGAGGGCCGCGCTGGCATCGTGCGGTCGCTGAAGGCCCGCGCCTTCGACGCCTCCTGAAAGCGGCTGTCTCCAGAAAACCACTGAGGGGTGTCTCCCCGCTGCCGAACAGCAGGGAGACACCCCTCAGTGGGAAGCGCCGAAGATCAGGGCGCGACGATCGCGTTCGCGATGACGCGGACGGCGCTGACCAGGCCGTCGAGAAGGTGGCCCTGGCCGAAGGACGCGACCGCGGCGGTCACGCCGAGCTGCGCGACCCGGTCCGTGACGCGATCCGCGACGTCGACGCCGCTGCGGATCTGGATCGACCGCTGGTTCGGGTAGACGGCGATGAGCACCGAACGCGCCGCCTCGGGGGTCTGCGGGAAGACCGCGTCGGTCGCCGCCGCCGGGTCCGTCGCATCGCCGATGTAGGCGTTGAACCGCACCTTGGTGGCGCGGGTGGCCTCGGAGAGTGCATCGTCGAGCGCGATCAGGTCCCGCTCGGCGAACGGCGGGTTCTCGTCGAACGTGTGGTCGAGGCCGGCCGGGATGGCCCGCGAGATGCGTCCGCTCGCCGTCAGTGCGGCGGCGTACGGCAGGTTCTCCGGCGCGATCGCCGGGGCGTGGATCACGTCACCACTTGCCACTTGCGGTACCTCCGATCAGTTCCGTCGCCGAACCGGCGTGTCCGTGCCCACCGTGGTGTCCGTGTCCGGTCACCTCGTCGACAGCGCTCCACAGCACCGGCTCGTGATCCCACTTGTCACCGAGCTTGTACTCGGGCGGATTCGGGGTCGCGTACTTCGGCCCGATGTAGCCCAGCCCCGCGACGATCAGGACCACCAGCAACGGGATGCCCACGAATATCAGGGTTGTCTCGAGAATGCTCACACCGCAAACGGTAGCCCAGCCGGTACCATCCCGGCGCACTTGGCCCGGGATGTCTCCGTTGCGCTCAGGCGGCGCCCTCTCCCAGATACGGCAACCAGGTCGGATGCAGCTCCGGCAGGGTGGCCAGCAGACGCCAGTGCCGACCCTTCGGCGGCACCAGTGAGGCCCGCAACGTCCAGCCCAGTTCGCTGAGCAACCGGTCTGCTTTCTTGTGGTTGCACGACGCGCAGCAGGCGACGCAGTTCTCCCAGGAATGCTCGCCACCGCGGCTGCGCGGAACGACGTGATCGATGGTTTCGGCCTTGGCGCCGCAGTAGGCGCACCGGTTGCCGTCCCGGTGCATGAGCGCGGCCCGGGTCATCGGCACCCGCGCGTGGTAGGGCACGCGGACGAAGGTGCGCAGCCGGATCACCGACGGAAGCTGCACGGACCGTTCCGCCGAGTGCACGACCGGTGCCTGCGGGTCCTCGTGCACCGTGTCGGCCTTGCCGCAGGTCATGAGCACCACCGCGCGGCGCGCCGGCAGCGCGGTCAGCGGTTCGAAGGTGGCGTTGAGCAGCAGCACCCGCAACGCGAACCAGTCCGGTAGGGCACCGGGGTCGCGCACGACCCGCAGAGTGTTGGCCCCCGGGACCCCGTCGAGGGTCTCCGCGGGCGGGAGTTGTCGATGTGCGCTGCTGCGGTGCTTCATGCGACCTCCGGAAGACTGGCAATAGTGCACCACGGATGCCGCGACATCGCACCCCGAATTCGCCGACATATTGCGGTCGGGATGGTGAACGTCCCGTACCGCCCCGGCGCCCTTGCTGCGGAAGCAGGCACAATGGGCGGGCGAGAGGGAATGGTGAGCAACGATGAGTGACGAGCAGACCTTCTACGACGCGATCGGTGGGGCCGAGACGTTTCGGAAGATCACCGCGCGCTTCTACGAAGAGGTCGCCAAGGACGAGGTCGTCCGGCCGCTGTATCCGGAGGAGGATCTGGGCCCGGCGGAGCGCCGCATGCGCATGTTCCTCGAACAGTACTGGGGCGGTCCCCGCACCTACTCCGACGAGCGGGGGCACCCGCGGCTGCGGATGCGCCACCACCCGTTCAAGATCGGCCCGATCGAGCGGGACGCGTGGCTGCGGTGCATGCACACCGCGATCGCCTCGATCGACGACACCACGCTCGACGCCGCGCATCGCCGCCAGTTGCTCGACTACATCGACATGGCCGCCGACTCGCTGATGAACTCGCCGATCTGACCCCTTCCGGCGCAGTTCGGCGGCTCAGCCGCGGCCGAGCACCGACCGGATTCTGGTCACGACGCGCAGCGCGAACGCGATCGGCGCGGGGAGGTTCCGGCGCAGGATCGCGTGCTTGCGCACGTATTCCGGGACCTGCCAGACCGCCCAGGTTCCGGCGCGGAACAGGGCGGCGTCCCCGGCGCGCAACGTGCGGGGCGGGAAGTCGTCGGCGGAGACGGTGACGGCGCCGTCGATGATGTGCACGATCTCGTCCACGGCGAAATACCAGTTGAACCGGCCCGCGGTGCAGTCCCACACGTGCGTCGTCGTGGTCCGATCCGTGCTGGTCGACCACTGGCCGCAGCGCGCGCGGGGGGTGCCCGCGATGATCCAGGCGGGGTCGATCGGGTCGTCGGCGAGCTCGACGTCGTCGAGCCGGGCAGCCACCACGGATGTCCGTTTCATGCCGATCGTCCTATCACGCGGGGTTCCCCGGCCGCGACCTCGTGACTCGCCTCTCACGACACCCGCGGCCGAGATTTGACACCATGTTTGCGTGTCAAGGCCGCAGAGCACGTCGTCCCCGGCACCTCCTGTTCCGGTGCCCTGGTGGCGCGATGCCGTCTTCTACCAGATCTATCCGCGGTCGTTCGCCGACGCGAACGGTGACGGTGTCGGCGATCTCGCCGGCATCCGTGAGCGCCTCGGTTACGTCGAACTGCTCGGTGTCGACGCGATCTGGCTGAACCCGGTGATGCGGTCCCCCATGGCCGATCACGGTTACGACGTGTCCGATCCCCGGGACATCGATCCGCTGTTCGGCGATCTCGACGACTTCGACGAGCTGGTCCGGGAGGCGCATGCCCGGCGGATCCGCGTCGTGATGGATCTGGTGCCGAACCACACCAGCAACGAGCACCCGTGGTTCCGCGCCGCCCTCGCCGCACCGCCGGGCAGCCGCGAACGCGCCCGCTACCACTTCCGCGACGGCCGGGGCCCCGGCGGCGACGAGCCCCCGAACAACTGGCCGAGCATCTTCGGCGGTCCCGCCTGGACGCGGATCACCGAACCCGACGGCACCCCCGGCCAGTGGTATCTGCACCTGTTCGCCCCCGAACAACCCGACCTCAACTGGGGCAACGAAGAGGTCTTCGCGGATCTGGAACGGACCCTGCGGTTCTGGCTGGATCGGGGCGTCGACGGCTTCCGCATCGACGTCGCGCACGGCATGGCCAAACCGGACGGCCTGCCGGACCACGACGGGTGGCAGTCGAACAAGCTGCTCTCGCACTTCGACACCGATCCGCGGTTCAACGATCCGAACGTGCACCACATCCACCGGCGGATCCGGAAGGTCTTCGACGAGTACCCGCACGCAGTGGCGATCGGCGAGATCTGGGTGCACGACCCGCAGCGGTTCGCGGAGTACCTGCGCCCGGACGAGCTGCATCTCGGATTCGACTTCCACCTCGCGCTGACCGCGTGGGACGCGACCGCGATCCGGGAGGCGATCGAGGGTTCGCTCGCCGCGGTCGCTCCGGTGCAGGGAACCCCGACGTGGACGCTGTCCAATCACGACGTCTCCCGGGAGGTCACCAGGTTCGGCGGCGGTCCGGCCGGGATCGCGCGGGCCCGGGCGATGCTGCTCGTCGAACTGGCGCTGCCGGGGGCGGTGTTCGTCTACAACGGAGCCGAACTCGGGCTCGCCGATGTCGACCTGCCCGACGAGGCCCTGCAGGATCCGGTGTGGAAGAGGTCCGGGTACACGGACCGCGGTCGCGACGGCTGCCGGGTTCCGCTGCCGTGGGAGGGCGACCGGCCGCCGTTCGGGTTCACCTCGGCCGCGCAGGGCTGGTTACCGCAGCCGGAGGACTGGGCGGAGCTGACCGCCGAACACCAACTCGAGGACGTGACGTCGATGCTGTCGCTGTACCGGGCGGCGCTCGAGCTGCGCCGTCGCCGCCCGGAGTTGTCCGGCGGGATCGATTGGTACGGAAGCCCACCCGGCTGCCTGGCGTTCCGGCGGCAGGGCGGGCTGACGTGCGCGCTCAACACCACGGACGATCCGGTGCCGCTGCCCCCGGGTGCGGTGCTGCTCGCCAGCGCACCGGGTGCGGACACCCACCTGCCGCCGAACAGCGCGGCCTGGTTGCTGTGACACCGGAACGGCCGCCACGGTTACGAAAAGCTTTGCGTCACAACACGTTCAGACCAATTCCCCCGCCGCGTCGCAGGTACACCGAACCGTAGCGGGCGTCGAGCCGCAGCCACGTCGCGGTGGCCCGCACCCGCACCACCTCGGCGGGGTCGATGCGCGCGAGGTCGATCTCCGCGGTGGCGCCCGCCGGACCGACGGGCACGAAACCCATGCCGTTGAGCGCGAACACCAGCCGCATGGGCACCCCGACCGTGAGGCCGCCGCCGGTGACCTCGAGCACCTCCTGCGCGAGCAACGACACCGGCGGTCCCTGCGCCCCCTGTTCCCGGGTCGCCGCGACGCCGCGCTGGGCGAGATCGACGAGCACACGCGCGGGAACGTCGTCGACGTGGACGTAACCGTCCTCCGGTGGCAGCGACCCCCGCCAGGCCGAATCGACCGCCCAGCCGGGGTCGATGTTCTCCCCCGCATCGGGTGCGGTCAGTGCCGCACGCAGTCCGTCCGCGGCCACGCACGTGTCGGCGGGGGTGACGGTACCGCGCAGCACTCGCACGGCCAGGGCGTCGAACCCGGTGCGCACCCACGCCGCGAGCAGGCCGTCGCGCCGGCGGTGCAACCGCACGACGGTCGATTCGTCGAGCCGCAGTGCCCGCCCGAGGAAGGTCGCCAGGTCGGCCCGGTCGTCCGCGTCCGGGATGTGGACCTGCCGTTCGGCGTGTCCCGGCTCAGCCACGGCGCCACCGCTGCAGGAATTCTCGTTCGGGGGCAGTGAGTCGGCGCAGCTTCTGGGTGTCGATGTCGAACGCGGCGATCTGCGTCGACGCGACGATCGACGGCGGCGTATCGACGGGCGCGCCACCGGGCCGCACCTCGTAGCCGATGGTGAAGTCGACGGCGCGCACCTGTTCGGTCCACATCACCACGTCCAGCGGGCTGTCCTCGTGCCGCAGCTGGCCCCGGTACCGCACGTGCAGGTCGGCGATGACGGCTCCGTCGCGCAGGTTCACGGTGGGCCGGCCGTCGGCGAACAGCCACGGGATGCGGGCCTCCTCGAGCAGGGTCACCATCCGCGCGTGGTTGACGTGCTGGAAGGCGTCCATGTCGGACCAGCGCACCACCACCTCGGTCCGGAACCCGAACTGCTCCGCCGCATCCTTCACGTGCTACCTCCGATCGGGTGCACCCGCGCGCACCATGGTCCTGATCTGCCGTGCCGCCACCAGCAGCGTGGCCAGGTCCAGGTTTCCAGATGCGAATATCTCCTCGAGCGCCGCCCTCGCACGCACGAGCCGCGACCCGTTCGACAGCTCCCAGTCCTCGATCATCTCGACGCTGGTCTCCTCCGGTTCGGCGCCGGCGAGCACGTCCCGGGTCAACGCCCGCAACGATCCGTACAGTTCGTCGCGCAGCGCGAGCCGCGCGAGCGAATGCCACCGGTCGCCCCGGTCGAGTTCGGAGACCGCCGACAGCAGCCGGTCGACACCGAGGTGCGCGTCCATCGCGTAGTACAGCTCGGCGACGATCTCCTCGTCGCGTTCGACGATGTCGGCGATGTCGATGACGTCGAGCAGCGGGAACTGGTCGAGCAGCCGGAACACGTCCTCGGTGAGTGCGCGGGGGGCACCCCGGGAGAGCAGCGGCGCCATCCGGTCGCCGAGGTCCTCGCGGACGTGGCCGCGCATCCATTCCCCCACCCGCGGGGCCAGCTGCGCGAACGGCGCCCGGTAGCGGGCGATCTCGGCGCCGACGGCCAGCGGCTGCGGCCGGTTCGACAGCAGCCACCGCGACGCCCGGTCCAGCACCCGGTTGGATTCGAGCAGCAGGTCGTCGGCGACGTCGGTGGGGATGTCGGCGCTGCGGATGCGCGTCCACAACTGCGGCAGCCCGAAGATCTCGGTGGCGGCCGCGTAGGCACGGATCGCGTCCGTGCTCGACGCCCCGGCGTCCTCGCTCAGCCGGTACACGTAGGTGATGCCGCCGTTGTCGACGGTCTCGTTCGCGAGGATCGTCGCGACGATCTGCCGGCGCAGCGGATGCGCCTTGATTCCGTTGCGGAACCGCTGCCGCAGCGGCTCCGGGAAGTAGCCGGGCAGCCGGGTGGCGAACGTTTCGCTGTCGGGCAGGTCGGTCTCGAGCAGGTCCTCGACGAGGGCGAGTTTGACGTGGGCGAGCAACGTGCACAACTCGGGTGAGGTCAGTCCTTCACCGGCCTCGAGCCGCTGTTCGATCTCCTCGTTGTCCGGCAACGCCTCGAGGGTCCGGTCGAGGCCGCGTTCGGCGACGAGGGCGTTGATCAGGCGCTGGTGCACCCCGAGGAGCGCCGGTGCCGACGCCCGGGACACGCCGAGCACCCCGTTCTGGGCGATGTTGTCGGCGAGGACGAGCCGGGCGACCTCGTCGGTCATGGATTCGAGCAGCGGATTGCGTTCGGACTCCGGCAGTTCCCCGGCGGCGACCATCGAATCGAGCAGGATCTTGATGTTGACCTCGTGGTCGGAGCAGTCCACCCCGGCGGAGTTGTCGATCGCGTCGGTGTTGATCTTGCCGCCGGCGCGGGCGTATTCGATGCGGCCGCGGGGGGTCACACCGAGATTGCCGCCCTCCCCCACCACCCGCGCCCGGATCTCGTCGCCGTCGACGCGGACCGCGTCGTTGCTCTTGTCTCCGACGTCCGCGTGCGTTTCGGTGTGGGCCTTGACGTAGGTGCCGATGCCGCCGTTCCACAGCAGGTCGACGGGGGCGCGCAGGATCGCGCGGATCAGCTCGGGCGGAGGCAGTTCGGTGACCTCGTCGGGTAGGCCCAGCGCAGCCCGGGCCTCCGGCGCGAGCGGAATCGACTTGCGGGTGCGTTCCCACACCCCACCGCCGGTACCGATCAGCTTCGGGTCGTAGTCCGCCCAGGAGGACCGGGGCAGTTCGAACAGCCGGCGTCGTTCGGCGTAGGAGCGGGCCGCGTCGGGGTCCGGGTCGAGGAAGATGTGCCGGTGGTCGAACGCGGCGACGAGCCGGATGTGTTCGCTGAGCAGCATCCCGTTGCCGAACACGTCACCGCTCATGTCGCCGATGCCGACGACGGTGAAGTCCTGTGTCTGCGTGTCGAGGCCGAATTCGGCGAAGTGGCGTTTGACGCTCTCCCACGCCCCGCGCGCGGTGATGCCCATCGCCTTGTGGTCGTATCCGGCCGAACCCCCCGAGGCGAACGCGTCGTCGAGCCAGAAGCGATGCTCGCGCGCAACCTCGTTGGCGAGGTCGGAGAACGACGCGGTGCCCTTGTCCGCGGCGACGACGAGGTAGGGGTCGTCGCCGTCGCGGCGCACGACCCGGGCGGGCGGAATCGCCTGGTTGGTGCCTCGGTCGAGGTTGTCGGTGATCTCGAGCATGCCGCCGACGAACCGGCGGTAGCAGCGTTCGCCCTGCACGCGGACGGCGACACGGTCGACCGCGGGGTCCCCGGTGGGGGCGACGGGCCTCTTGACCACGAAGCCGCCCTTGGCGCCGACCGGCACGATCACCGCGTTCTTGACGGCCTGAGCCTTGGCGAGACCGAGGATCTCGGTGCGGTAGTCCTCGCGGCGGTCGGACCAGCGCAGCCCGCCACGCGCGACCGGACCGAACCGCAGGTGCACACCCTCGACTTCGGGCGAATAGACGAACATCTCGAATTTCGGCCGGGGACGCGGTAGTTCGTCGATCTCGCTGGGATCGAGCTTGAACGTCAGGATGCGTCCCATCGCGTCCCGGTCGTCGACCGGAACGAAGTAGTTGGTGCGCAGGGTGGCCCGGATCAGCGCGAACAGCCCGCGCAGGATGCGGTCGGCGTCGAGACCCGTGACGGCGTCGATCGCCCGCTCGAGTGCCGCGACGAGGTCGCGTTCACGGGCCGCCGAGACCGCCGGGAGCAGTTCCGGATCGAACATCGTCTCGAACAGTTCGACGAACAGACCGGTGGTGGCGGGGGCGGCGAGCAGCACCCCGGCGATGCGGTACTCGCTGTACGGGAAGCCCGCCTGCTTCAGGTATTTCGCGTAGGCGCGCAGCATCGCGGCCCGGCGCCAGGTCAGCCCCGCACGCAGGACCAGTTCGTTGAACCGGTCGACGACGACGGCCCCGTGCCACACCGCCTCGAAGGCGTCGGTGAAGCGTTGCGGCATCGCAGATTCCGGATCCACGTCGACCGGCATGTCGAGCCCGAAATCGTATATCCAGCAACTCATCCGGTCCGCGCGGATGATCTGGTACGGCCGCTCGTCGACGACGTCGACACCGAGGCTCTGCAGCGCCGGCAGCACCCGGCTCAGCGTGATGCCCTCGCTGCCGATGTAAAGCGCGAAACGCCACCGGCGCGGCACGGCGTCGTCGGGGCGGTACAGCAGCATGTCGATCGAGTCCGCCCGCAACGCCTCGAGGCGCGCCACGTCGGCGAGGGCGTGCGCCGGGTCGAAGTCCTCCTTGTACGCGTCGGGAAAGACGTCCGAATAGCGCTTCACGAGCGCAGGATCGATGGTCGGGTCGTCCGCGGCGATCTCGGCGAGCCGGTCGTCCCAGCTGCGGCTGGCCTCGGCGAGCAGACCCTGGATGCGCAGCCGTTCGGCTTCGGTCGTGTCGACCCGGACGTCGGGTGCACCGACCGCCGAACGGATCGTCACGTGCAGCTGCGCAAGATCACCCTCGGTGACACGGGCCGTGTAATCGAGTGTCCCCCCGCCGAATTCGCGCAACAGTATCTGCTGCATCGCGACGCGGACGCGGGTCGTGTAGCGGTCGCGCGGCAGATACACCAGGCACGAGACGTACCGGCCGAACGGATCGACGCGCACGAACAGCCGGACCTGACGACGCATCCCCACGACCGAGGACACGGTCCGGTACAGGCTGTCGGTGTTCATCGAGAACAACTCGATCCGCGGCATCGACTGGATGATCTCGAGCATCGCCTGCCCGGTGAACGAGGACATCGGCACGCCCGCCCGGGCGATGGCACCGCGTACCCGGCGCGACAGCATCGGAATGTCGAGGACGTTCTCGTGCAGTGCGGTGACCGTGAGCACCCCGAGGAACCGGTGCTCGCCGACGATGCGGCCGTCGTCGTCGAGGTTCGCCACGTCCACGAAGTACGGGTACACCGACCGGTGCACGGTCGCCGGCAGCGAGCCCTCGGTGAGCACCAGCAGCGGACGGTCCGCCGGTTCCGCGACGGCCGGCAGATCGATCGGATCGTGTGTCACCTGGTCGCGGAGCAGACCGAGGCCGCTGCCCGGTACCGGGTGGATCGGGCGCGCACCGTGCTCGTCCGGGTCCCCGAGGTTGTACTGGCGGTAGCCGAGGAGGGCGTAGTTGCCCTCCCCCAGCCAGCGCAGCAGCGCCGCCGTCTCGGTCAGCTCCTCGGCGGTGCGCGCGCCCGGCGGGTCGGTGGCGAGCGCCTCCAGGTACGCCTCGAGTTCGCGGCTGCGATCCTGCATGGCGTCGGTGTCCGTCACCACCTGGCGGACATCGGCGAGCACCACCGGAAGCTCGGCGTCCACGGCGTCGAGCGCCGAATCGGTCGTGGTGGGGTGCAGCTGCACGTGGATCCACGATTCGGCGGTGGCGTCGTCGGCTCCCGCCGGGACGGTGGTCAGCGCGACCAGCTCCCCCGTCGGTCCGCGCCGGGCCCCGAAGATCGGGTGCACGACCTCGCCGACGGTGACACCCAGGCGCTCCAGCAGGGACGTCACCGACTCCACCAACAGCGGCATGTCGTCGGTGACGATCTGCACTGCCGGACCGATCCCGTCGCGGCGCCCGGCCCGGTACACGTGCGTCACGGCGGTACCCGACGGGCGGTGCCGGCCCAGTTCCAGATGCGCCTGAATCGCACGGCGCAGATCGGTGAGCTCGCCGCCGCCCTGTCGATATGCCCGTTCCAGTACCTCGACATCCGACGAAACATGCTGCGATGCAGGCGACTCGGCCATGATGACCCTCCTCACTCGGATCTGCTGCGCAAACGCGAACGCCGCGGACAGGCCCGAAGTCGAGCCTATCCGCGGCGTGGCGTCCGAGGAGGGAAACGAGCGTCAGCCGACGGCTACGGCCAGGTATTCGCCGAGCATCCGGCGCTCGTCGTCGGTGAGCGCCCGGGCGGAGTCGGTGGCCGGGTCGAACCCGACCAGCACCGCGTCACCGAGTCCGCACACGTTGCCGTGCACGTCGGTGACGACGTGCCGGAGCGTGTAGGACGTGGTGCCGAGCCGCAGCACCGTCACCGTGACGGTGATCGGACCCGACTCGTCCTTGAGCGGCCGCAGGAATTCCACGTCGGTCTTGCGCACGACGACCGGCAGGGGCTCGAACGGTGCGGATCGGAAGAACTTGATCCGCGCCTCCTGCATGTACTCGACGAACTTGGTGTTGTTCACGTGCCCGAGCCGATCGGAATCGGCCCAGCGCACCTCGAGCTCGCAGGCGAACGCCTTGCCGCCCCGGTCGGCCACGCGCGGGTCAGTCACGCGTCAGCTTCCGGTGGGTGACCCGGTGCGGGCGGGCGGCCTCGGCGCCGAGACGCTCGATCTTGTTGGCCTCGTACGCCTCGAAGTTGCCCTCGAACCAGAACCACTTGCCCTCCTCGACGTTGCCCTCCCACGCGAGGATGTGGGTGCAGGTGCGGTCCAGGAACCAGCGGTCGTGGGAGATCACGACGGCGCAACCCGGGAACTGCTGCAGCGCGTTCTCCAGCGAGCTGAGGGTTTCGACATCGAGGTCGTTGGTCGGCTCGTCGAGCAGGATCAGGTTGCCGCCCTCCTTGAGGGTCAGCGCGAGGTTCAGGCGGTTGCGCTCACCACCGGAAAGAACCTCCGCCGGCTTCTGCTGATCCGGGCCCTTGAACCCGAACGCCGACACGTACGCGCGCGACGGCATCTCGTTCTGGCCGACCTCGATGAAGTCGAGCCCGTCCGAGACGACCTCCCACACGGTCTTCTTGGGGTCGATGTTCGCGCGGGTCTGGTCGACGTAGCTGAGCTTGACGGTCTCGCCGACCTTGACGGTGCCCGAATCGGGCTGCTCGAGACCGACGATGGTCTTGAACAGGGTGGTCTTGCCGACGCCGTTGGGGCCGATCACACCGACGATGCCGTTGCGCGGCAGGGTGAACGACAGGTCCTTGATGAGAACCCGGCCGTCGAAGCCCTTGTCCAGGTGCTCGACCTCGACGACGACGTTGCCCAGGCGCGGCGGCGTCGGGATCTGGATCTCCTCGAAGTCGAGCTTGCGGTGCTTCTCGGCTTCGGCGGCCATCTCCTCGTAGCGGGCCAGACGCGCCTTGTTCTTGGTCTGCCGGGCCTTGGCGCCGGAGCGGACCCACTCGAGCTCCTCCTTGAGGCGCTTCTGGAGCTTCTGGTCCTTCTTGCCCTGCACCTCGAGGCGCTCTGCCTTCTTCTCCAGGTAGGTGGAGTAGTTGCCCTCGTAGGGATGCAGCTTGCCGCGGTCGACCTCACAGATCCACTGCGCGACGTGGTCGAGGAAGTACCGGTCGTGGGTGACGGCCAGCACTGCGCCCGGGTAGGACGCGAGGAACTGCTCGAGCCACAGCACGGACTCGGCGTCGAGGTGGTTGGTGGGCTCGTCGAGGAGCAGCAGGTCCGGCTTGCTCAGCAGCAGCTTGCACAGCGCGACACGGCGGCGTTCACCACCGGAGAGGTGGGTGACCGGCTCGTCCGGCGGCGGGCAGCGCAGCGCGTCCATCGCCTGCTCGAGCTGCGAGTCGATGTCCCACGCGTTGGCGTGGTCGAGCTCCTCCTGGAGCTTGCCCATCTCCTCCATCAGCTCGTCCGAGTAGTCGGTGGCCATGAGCTCGGCGATCTCGTTGAACCGGTCGAGCTTGACCTTGATCTCGCCGAGACCCTCCTCGACGTTGCCCCGGACCGTCTTCTCCTCGTTGAGCGGAGGTTCCTGCAGCAGGATGCCGACGGTCGCTTCCGGGTCGAGGAATGCCTCGCCGTTGCTGGGCTGATCCAGCCCGGCCATGATCTTCAGGATCGACGACTTGCCCGCGCCGTTCGGTCCGACGACACCGATCTTGGCTCCCGGGTAGAAGCTCATGGTGACATCGTCGAGGATGACCTTGTCACCGTGCGCCTTGCGCACCTTCTTCATCGTGTAGATAAACTCCGCCATGCGTACCAGCGTATCGGGCCGGGCGTGGGAACCCACATCCTGGACTTTCTCCCCGGCCCGCGAGCGCACGCACGGCCGGAGTAGCTATCCGGCGAACAACCCCGCCACGAACGGCGTCGTGTCCGGCAGCGACGCGAACATCGTGTCGTCGTGATCGCCCGGATACGGCCGGAACCGCATGTCGGCGCCGCCCGCGGTGAGGTCGGCGGCCAGCTTCACCGACAGCGGCGGCGGCACCATCGTGTCGCGCACCCCCTGGCCGATGAACAGGGGACGGTCGTAGCCGCGGGTCGGAACCCCCACGTAGTCGGCGAACACCGACCGGAACCGTTCGTCCCAGAGCGGCCGGGAGAGCAACTCCCCCACCTTCACGTCTCCGTACCGCTCGTCGAACTCCTCGTAGCAGAGCGTCTCGGCGGCCTCGAGCAGCTCGACACCGCGAGGTGAGAGAAAGCTGTTCACGTCCAGGTCGGAGCGTGCCGCCCGGAGCCCCGCGAACAGGTAGCCGGTGTAGGCGGTCAGCCCCTCGAGACCGAGGTCGGGGAAACCGGGGAAACC
Organism: Rhodococcus sp. NPDC003382; assembly: GCF_053589135.1. Taxonomy (NCBI): domain Bacteria; kingdom Bacillati; phylum Actinomycetota; class Actinomycetes; order Mycobacteriales; family Nocardiaceae; genus Rhodococcus; species Rhodococcus sp. NPDC003382. The sequence continues at coordinate 6,138 of NZ_JBSFRH010000014.1, read as the reverse complement.
GAGCGGGTACAGCAGCTCGAGGTTCGACGGCGCGCCCGTCGCGACCATGCCCCGGAAGTCCAGTTCGGGGGCGCGGGCGGTGGCCGCGTGCGCGGTGTGCAGGGCCGCGTGCCCGCCCTGGGACTGGCCGATCACCACCCAGCGGTCCGACAGCGAGGGTTCGACCGCGCGGGCCGCGCGGACGATGTCGACGATGCTGTTCGCGGCGCTCGGACCGTCCAGGTAGGTGTGGATGCCCTCGGTCCCCAGCCCGGGATAGTCCGCCGCGACCACCGCGTATCCCTGCGCGAGCCAGTGATCGAGGTAGGCGGTGTCGCGGGGTCCGCGCGGTCGCACCGACGGTGCGCAGTCGTCGGCGATGCCGTACGTCCCGTGCGCCCACGCCACCACCGGACGGCCCTCGGCGGGTGCGGGGCCCGGCGGCAGGAACAGCACCCCGGTCCCGACGGCCGGGGCGCCGGACCGCCACTGCGTGCGGTATTCGATGCGCTCGGCGACCGCGGCCCCCGGCACCGACAGCTCGGCGGGCAGCGGCCGCACGTCGATCACCGAGCCGGGGACCGGGTCGGCACCGGCTGTCGGTGACAGCGCCGCACAGAGGACCACCGCGCCCAGAACCGTCGCGAACCCGACCCGCACCCGACCCATCGCCCACCCCCGTGTCCGCCGATCTGCCGCTCTCAGCGTGGCAGACGCGGACCGGTTCGGGGCCCGGTTCTCAGCGGCCTTCGCGGTCGCGGCGGGCGAGTTCGGCGAACATCGCGTTGTGCGCGGCGAGTTCGGCGTCGTGGTCCCGCTCCGCGGCCCGGTCGACGCGCCGCGCGACGCGTTCGTCGCTGCGCGACCACTGCACGAGCAGCGCGAGCATCACCAGCACCAGCGGGATCTCGCCCGCGGACCACGCGATGCTGCCGCCGACCTTCTGGTCGGAGAACAGGTCTTCGTTCCACGGCAGCGCCAGGCCGCGGTAGTACGTCTCGGCCATCACCGTGCCCATGCTCATGAGCGTGACGCCGAAGAACGCGTGGAACGGCAGCGAACCGAACACCATCGCCAGCTTCGTCACCGGCTGCACGTCCCGCGGGGACGGGTCGACGCCGATCACCACCCAGTAGAAGAGGTAGCCGCTCATCAGGAAGTGCAGGTTCATCAGCACGTGCGCGGCGTGACTGTCGACGGAGGATTCGAAGATGCCACCCAGGTACAGCGCGTAGAAGCCGCCGACGAACATCACCGACGCCACGAGCGGATGGGTGAAGAACCGTGACGGCGGGCTGTGCAGGAATTCGAGGATCCACTCGCGCGGGCCGGGCGCCCCGTCGCGGCCGGCCGGCTTGAACGCGCGCAGCGCGAGCGTCATCGCACCGCCGAGCGCGAGCAGCACGGGAGCGAGCATCGACATCGCCATGTGCGCGCCCATGTGGACGCTGAACATCGCCGGCGAGTACATCCCGACACCCGAGGACGTCGCGACCAGCAGCACGAAGCATCCGCTGAACCAGGCGATCGCCCGGCCCACCGGCCAGGAGTCGCCGCGCTTGCGAAGCGTCCACATGCCGAGCGCGTACGCGGCGGCGAGCACGACGGCCGCGGTGCCGAAGATCAGGTCGAACCGCCACGGGCCGAAGAACAGGTTCGCGAAGGTGGGCGGGCCGTCGAGGTTGTAGCCGAGTTCCACCTCGAGGACGCTCGGCGACGTCGCGGGGGCGGGCGGTGGGGTGCGTCCCAGTCCGACGGCCAGGCCGACCGTCGCCGCGAGCAGGATCGTTTCCACCGCCGCGAACCGGACCAGGGCGCCGCGGCTGGTGGGGTCGGCCTCGAGGGCCGGCAGCGCGCGGCGGCGCTGCGCCCAGCCGAGGATGCCGATCAGGATCAGGGCAACGGCCTTGGCGATGACGAGCCGTCCGTAGGTCGTGGTCAGGAGATCGTCGAACGGCACCCGCACGGCGGAGTTGACGATGCCGCTCAGCGCCATCACCACGAACGCGATGCCGGCGACGACCGAGAACCGGCGGGCCGCGAGATCGGTGTGGTCACCGCCGCGGCGCGCGTGAACGAACAACGCGAACAGGCCGCCGGCCCACACCGCGGCCGCCACCAGGTGCAGCACGAGGCTGTTGGTGGCCATGTCGTGCGAGCCGCCCGAGGAGGAGTGCCCGGTCAGGGCGATCGGCAGGAGCGCGATCAGGGACAGCAGCAGCAGGTAGGGCACCCACGCCCAGCGCACCGCGAAACGGATCAGCATCGCCAGCACGACGGTGAGGACGAGCGTCCACGCCCACGCCGACGCGACCTCGACCTGCCCGACGGCCCGCCACATGTTCACCGGCTTGATCGCCTCCCCGAGCGGCTGCCCGGAGGTGTCCGACAGGGTCAGCGGCACCAGCAGCGCCGAGCACAGGGCCCATACGAGCGCCGCCGCCCCGGCGGTCCGCACCGACCGGTAGCCGTCGACGTCGAGCACGCCGCTGCGTTGCGGGGGCACGAGGAAGGCCGCGAAGAACAGCGAACCGATCGTGGCGACCGCGGCGATCTCCGCGACACCCCGGACCGCCGGCAGCCCGTAGGTGGTGAGCGGGCCGGGATCGGGGATACCGAGCAGCACGAGCGCCTGCGACGCGGACAGTCCGACCACGATCGCCGCGACGATCGCCGAAATGACGCCGAACACGACATACAGGGCAGTCGTGCCCGATCGTGGGGCGGAGGTGGGTTCGGATTCGGGCTGCGCGAGCTCGGGTGCTGCCATGGCTACCAGGGTAGGACGTGCCCGGAGTCCCCTACGACACGACGTCGGAGCACAGTGTCCGCCGTCACGACCCCGTTCGCTCCGGCGGTCATTCCGCTCGCGTGGGCACCGGGTTCCCGTTCCGGAGCGTCGATTCGTATCCGGTCGTGAGCCAGAAGACGGTGCGATCGATCGTGGGGATGATGTCGGTGATCGCGATGTGCCCGTCGTGGTATCGCCCCACCAGCCCGTAGACGAGGCTCGACAGGATCGATTCCAGTTCGGCGACGAAGTCGGGGTCCACGTCCGACAGGACCGCCTGGCCGACCGGCACGACCACGTCGAAACCCCGCAGGGCGAGGGTTTCGCCGCCGGGTGCGGTCCGCACCCGGAAGTAGGCGAGGAGCATCGCCGGGTGCTGCACCCACGGTTCGAAGATCGCCCGCATCACCCGCATCATCGCCGGGTGCAACGGCTCGCCGGGATCGCGGCTCTGCTTGACGATGCCGGAGTGGTTCTCCGCCATCCAGCGTTCGATCGCGGCGAGGATCAGCTCGTCGCGCGTCGGGTAGCGCTTGTAGATGGTCGACAGCGAGGTGCGGGCGCGCCGCGCCACCTCGCGTAGCTGGACCGCGTCGTATCCCCCGCTTTCGAGGAGTTCGACGACGGTGTCGAGGAGTCGGTCCGAGGTCCGGTCGACCCCGCCCTCCACATCAGCATTCTCCATTTTGTGAATTTCCTTGCCGCATAGTGGTAACCCGGTTATCGTATGCCCAGTAACAAGGTTACTCGGCTCCGACGCGGCGACGGGGCGATCGGAAACACCCACGCCGCCGGTTCCAGCCCGCACTCACCCTGTGGAGCACCCATGCCACCGATACGACTGCACGTCGATCACGATCTCTGCGAGGCGCACGCCCTGTGCACCGAGATCGCACCGGAGGTCTTCGACCTCGGCGACGACGACCTCGCCCACTGCGACGAATCACCACCGGAAGCGTTGTGGCCCAAGGTGAAATCCGCCGCCAGTGCCTGCCCTCGCCAGGCCATCAGCTTCACCGAGACATAGCCACTGCCCGAATCGAAAGGCCGGCATTCCGATGACCGATCTCGCATCAGTCGACTACTTCTCCGACGGAGAGGTCGCACAAAGCCCCTTCGAGTACTTCGATCAGCTCCGGGACCGAAACCCGGTCTACCGCGAACCGCACTACGGCGTCGTGGTCGTCACCGGCCACCAGGAGGTGGTCGAGGCTTTCAAGAACAGCGACGCCCTCTCGGCGGTCAACTCGATCGGCGGGCCGTTCCCCCCGCTACCGTTCATGCCCGAAGGCGACGACATCACGGAGCAGATCGAAGCGCACCGTCACCAGTTCCCGATCTTCGAGCACCTCGTCACGATGGATCCGCCCGATCACACGAAGGCCCGCGCGCTGCTGGGCCGGCTCCTCACTCCGAAACGCCTGAAGGAGAACGAGGAGTATCTGTGGACGCTCGCGAACGAGCAACTCGACGAATTCATCGACAACGGTCGCTGTGAATTCCTCGGCGAGTACGCCAAACCCTTTGCGACGCTGGCCATCGCCGATCTGCTCGGTGTCCCGCAGGAGGACCGCGACGAGTTCCGGCGGGCGCTGGGTGCGGACGCACGGCCCGGCGCGCGGGTCGGCGCCCTCGACGGCGAGCCGGTCGGTATCAATCCGCTCGAATACCTGGACGATCGTTTCAGCGGCTACCTCACCGAGCGGCGACGCGAGCCCCGAGGCGACATCCTCAGCGGCCTCGCCACCGCTACCTACCCGGACGGCTCGATCCCCGAGATCATCGAGGTCGTACGGCCCGCGACTTTCCTGTTCGCGGCCGGTCAGGAGACCGTGACGAAGCTGCTCAGCTCGGCACTGCGGGTCCTCGGCGAGCGACCGGAATACCAGAAGATCCTGCGTGAGGACCGCAGCCTCATCCGGCCCTTCATCGAGGAGTCCCTCCGCTTCGACAGCCCGACGAAGGTCGATTTCCGCCTCGCCCGCAAGACCACCACGATCGGTGATGTCGACATCCCGGCCGGGACCGTGGTGATGCTGAGTCTCGCGGCCGCGAACCGTGATCCGCGCAAGTTCGAGGATCCGAACGAGTTCCGCTTCGACCGGCCGAACGCCCACGACCACATCGCGTTCGGCCGCGGACTCCACACGTGCGCGGGGGCACCGCTGGCCCGCATCGAAGGCCAGATCACCCTCAATCGCCTGCTCGATCGGATGAGCGAGATCCGGCTCTCCGAAACCGAGCACGGGCCGGCGACCGACCGCCGGTACACCTACGAACCCACGTTCCTGCTGCGCGGACTCACCGAACTCCACATCGAGTTCACCCCGTCGAACTAGCGGCAAACCCCCGGCATCGCTTCGAGCGGCCGCTCGAGGCGCAACACGAAAGGCATTCCATGGCAGGGAGAGTAGAAGGCAAGGTCGCGTTCGTCACGGGCGCGGCCCGTGGGCAGGGACGCAGCCACGCGGTGCGGCTGGCGCAGGAAGGCGCCGACATCATCGCGATCGACATCTGCGGTCCGATCCGGGAAGGCGCGCTGATCGCCCCGTCCACCCCGGACGACATGGCCGAGACCGTGGAGCTCGTCAAGGGCCTGAACCGTCGCATCGTGAGCGCCCAGGTGGACGTCCGCGACTTCGACGCGCTGAAGGCCGCGGTCGACGACGGCGTCGCACAGCTGGGCCGGCTCGACATCGTCGCGGCCAATGCGGGGATCGGAACCGGCGGCTTCAGCCTCGACCAGACCGACGAGGTGGACTGGCAGGAGATGATGGACATCAACCTGTCCGGTGTGTGGAAATCGGTGAAAGCCGCTGTGCCGCACATGATTGCGGCAGGAAACGGTGGTTCGATCATCCTGACCAGTTCGGTGGGCGGGCTGAAGGCCTACCCGACCATGGGGCCGTACATCGCCGCGAAGCACGGCGTGGTCGGGCTGATGCGCACGTTCGCCGTCGAACTGGGACAGCACTTCATCCGCGTCAACACCGTCCACCCCACCAACGTGAACACCCCGATGTTCATGAACGAGGAGACGATGAAGATGTTCCGCCCCGACCTCGAGAACCCGGGGCCGGAGGACATGAAGGTCGTCACCCAGATGATGCACGTCCTGCCGATCGGCTGGGTGGAACCGGAGGACATCAGCAACGCGGTGTTGTTCCTGGCCTCCGACGAATCCCGCTACGTCACCGGGCTCACGCTCACGGTGGATGCAGGCAGCACCCTGAAGTAGCGGTGCGCTTCGCGCCGGTGTGCCTTTGTGGCGGCTGGAGCCGGCCGACGCCGATCTGAGCGAGGCGACGCGGCTGTCGATGGAGGCCGGCATCGCCGCGATGCTTCCCGACAACCGGCTCACCGACGTC
>NZ_JBSFRH010000013.1:0-132347 GCF_053589135.1 Rhodococcus sp. NPDC003382 | reverse complement strand
CGATCTCTACCAGGTAGGACCCCACGTCCTCATCTCACGCCACACCGCCCGAATGTCCCCGGCCGCCGTCAGCGAACTCCTGGTGAGAAAACCTCACTGTTCTTCGGGTGAGGATATGCACCCGATTCGACCTGCGCGTATCTACGAATCTAATTGTGCAAACGACTGTTTCTAGATTTCTGATACACGAAATATGAATGGCGTAACAAACGTGGCGTTTGTACGCATAATTCAAGCGTCCGTCAAACGCGCCTATTCGCGCTCCCATGAGAATGGAAACCCATATGACCACAGCTGACCAGACTCAGAAGACCGAAGACGCTGTAGACCGGCACTCCGGGCACCAGTGCCTCGTTGTCGGGCACGAAGGTCATCGCTGCGGCCTCGCCTTCGATTGCGAAGTCGTCCCAGTCACCTGCGGCCTCGGTGTAACCCTGCAGGTTCCACTGGGAGTCACCGGTTCCGAAGATCGAGCTGCCCCACACGGAGTCGTTCCAGGCAGCGAGGGTGACGGCCGCTCCCACGCTGCACGAGGAGTTTGGCAACCTCGGGGCCACCATCGGCCTGTCGAAGGGCAACGTGACGGGAAGTACCGCCCTGGCCGGCCAGATCACCGTTACTGCAACCCTGGTGGACGGAGCGACCACTGCGTCCCCGGCGACGTGTGACGCAACGACCACCGGCACACAGTTGTTCAGCGGCCTCCTGTCCTCGGCTCTGGCATCGGGCACGTCGGCGATCACGCTCGCTCCGGAGGGCTACGCCTGGGTTTGCTTCAAGGCCGAGCTGAGCAGCGGCATCGCGGGTGATCTGACCCTGCAGAATCAGACCGCCACCGCCGCCTGGGTCTTCAACGGCCAGAGCGTTTAACCCCCAAATACTTGTGCCTCCCGGTGGGTGCCGGGAGGCACAAGCCGTCGTCTTCGTCTTCCTAGGATGGTCCGTACCGCCGTGCACGCCATGGTCGAACACAAGCCGCGCAGAACCGTCTGGTCGCGCGTCGAGAACGCGCTGCTCAACCTGCTCGCCGCGGGTGGGGTGGTGTGCATCGGTTTGGTTCTTGCCGCGTTCTTCTTCGACATTTCGCTGATCCTGTTTAAGACGGGTTCGATGTCCCCGACCATCCCGCAGGGCTCGATGTCTGTGGTGCAACGCATTTCGGCGGACGAGATCAAGGTCGGCGACATCGTCACCGTCGACCGCGAAGAAGGCGAACTGCCCGTCACGCACCGCGTGATCGCCGTGTACCCCCAACGTCCGGGTGAAGCGCTCATCGAGATGCAAGGCGACGCCAACCCCAGCCCCGACCCTGGTCCTTACCGCGTCACCGAGGTCCGCAAGGTGCTGTGGTCCGTCCCCGGCGCCGCATCGGTCATCATGTGGTTCTCGGATCCGATGATCCTCGCCGCCCTCACCCTCGGCTGTGCCGCTCTGGTGCTGTGGGCGTTCTGGCCCCGCAAGAGCGAGGCGAATTCTGCATCTGCTCAGCATGCCGATTCGAAGGAGCAGCAATGACGAACTCCAGGTCGCTGCGCCTGCTCGTAGCGTTACTCGGCGTGCTCAGCGTGGCCGGCGCCGCGATCCTCAACGTCGGATTCGTCGGGCAGACCCTCGCGAGCTGGACCGATCGTGTATTCGGGGGATCGACGTATGGGGTGAATGCAGCATCGTTGCAGGGTTATGCGCATGCGCTGGGCGGTAGGTTCCAGATCAACCGTCTCGTGAGTTCGGAGACCGTGGCGGGTGCAACTGCGGAGAGATTCGCAACGAGCACCGGGACGACGCGAACGCCGACCACGGGATTCACCCAGTACCACAGCGACGGACTACTGGGAATCGTAGCGACGGAACTCGACTCCGCAGTGTGCGCTTCCTACCTTTCTTCGTCGGATACCTGTGCGGACTACGGTTCGACTACCCCGCCGGTCCATTCGGTTGCCGTTGCGCGAAACCTCAAGACGAGCACGGGTGAATTACTCGGAGTCACCCGCTTCTTCTCCACGACCGGTGAACAATTCAAGACGACGGCCAGTTGCGTGCCCGGCACCGCCCCGACTGCCGGTGCGGTGCAATCGACCTCGGGTCGAATGTACGTGGGTGACAACACCAGCAACCCGATTGCCATTCCCGTCGCGCCGTCCGGAACCGGGACTCGGTCCCAATCGACGAGCAAGTCGTTCACATCCCTGGCTCGCTACGAGGTTGTGCTCACCCATACCAGAGTTCAGGAAGCCGACTACGCATCGTCGACTCTTCGGCTCAGAATGTCGGCCTATGCACTCGTGGTTGGTACTCATCAGTGGACACTCGATCTCGTGGTGCTCCACGCCGGTTGCGGGATCGGAACAGCAACGCAGCCGCTACCGAGCGTGAGCGCCGCTACACCTGTCACTGCCTCGGCCGGCTTTGCGAGTGATACGCCACTGGCTTCGATGATGATGAGCCGGCAGGCCGAAGCAACCACCTGTCCCACCGACGTCGACTCGACCGTTCCTGAGGACGAAGCGAACGTCGAGGAAGTTCACCCGGAGAACGTTGACCCAACTCCGGTGGGTGGGGAGCCGGTCCGGGCAGAAGCGGTTGATGCCGAACCTGTTGACAGCAAAGAAGTCCCGAATGAATCGGAAGCAGCCGAGGAGGTCACCGAGAGCGCGACGGAACCGATATCGTGCGAGCCGGAGACCTCAGACCCCAAGCTACTGTCGCCGGTCGACCTTCTGGTCGAGGAAGGAATCATCGGCGAAGCCGAACCCCAGTCGGAGCTCGCCAGTAGCGAGGAAGAAGGAGCCACGGACACCCAGATCCTCGCTGACGACGGGAACTCCGGCGACGCCGTGGAGGAGTCGGGCGACCCCGAGGGCGATGCCGAACGAAGTACCGAGGCTACCGACGAGGACAAGGCCGGCGGAAAGAGCGCCGACGTCGCGAAGGTCAACGGAGTGAAGGATGCAGCGGACAGTGACAAGTCCGCAACGCCGGACAACAACCCGGAATCCGGTGCCACCGAGGACGTCCCTGTCGCCGAAGGCACTCCGGAAACCGCCGCCCCGCTGAGTTCGACGAGTACAGCTCCGGCTCCCGCGCCCGTTCCGGCGCCGACTGCGAGCGGCCCCACCACCCCGAGCCGCGTGAGCACCGCCGCGCCGTTCACGATGGTCGCCACCGACGGCAGCGACCTCGGCACCGCCACCGTCCGTGACATCTCGCGCACCGATGGTTGCGTCGCGGTGCTGCTCGACGTCACGACGTCCGACGGTTCCGGAACGACCACGCTGAACGGTCTGCGTTCCAACGACTTCCGTGAGGTTCTCGCCGACGGCGACACCACGCCAGTCGGTTCCCCGACCGGGCCGTGCGCGGTGGACGCGCCGATGCCGACGTCGTTCGGGCCGAGCGCGGCCTACTCGGGTTGGGTGGCGTTCGACGTCGCAAACGGCGGCAACTCGGTGATGCTGCGGCCGGTCGGCACGGCGGGCTGGATTATCACCCTGCCGCCGGCACCGCCGTCGCCTGCGCCGGCACCGGTCGTCACCGCGACCCCCACTGCGGTCGAAACCGCGCCCCCAATGTCGACCCCGGCAACCACGGAGGAAACCGCACCAGCCGAAGAGCCCGTCGAGGAATAACGAGCCGAGCAGGAGGGGAGGGGCCATGCTTGCAGCTGCCCGTAGGGGAGGCCGCCTGATGGCGATCCTCGGCGTCGTCAGCACGGTCGCGGCGTGCAAGTACGGCTCCCACCTGCACCCGCAACCGAGCGAGGGCGGTATCCAGGCGAACTTCAGCACGAACCAGAGCGAGTCGGGGCCGTGGGGTGAGTACGCCACACAGCAGAGCGCAGGGCGGTTCGACTTCACGATCGACGCGCTCGCCCTGCAACCCGGCGAGCCGGTCTACGCGCCGATCGCGTTGCGCACCCTGCCCGCAGTAACCGCACCGGTATCGGTCTCCCTGAGACCGCCGCTGACCACCCCCAACTCGGTCGCGGACGTGCTCAGGTACTCCGTTTCGGATGCGCCCGCTGCTTCGTGCAACGCCGCAGGTTTCGGGGTGGCGACGGTCGTCGACGACCTGCCGTTGGCGACGGGTAGCGGCACCTTCACGATGCAACCGAACACCATCCGCACCTTGTGCTTCCGTGTGGAAATCCCGGACGGCACAGCCCCACTCGACTTCGTCGGGCTGGCCGACACCGTGGCGGCGTGGGAGTTCCGAGTCCGAGGAGATGACCCTCCGCGCCCGCCGAAGCCGGGCTTCGACAGATGCGGCGATCACCACCACTCAGCCTGGTTCGTCCGTAGTGGATTGCACTACGTGTACTGCTGGTCGTACTGGTGGAGGTGGTGGTGAGACTCTGTCTCGCCGAAGCGTGTCGCGCTGAGGCGGGTGTTGTTCTCGATATCGGGGCCGAAAATCGAACACAATGCCGGTCTCGATTCGTCCTTGGCCGGGGGATAGACATCCTTGTGCAACGCAATCGGCCTGAAGATCGGTGACATCGACTTCGTTGCGTCGCAACATAAATGATCACGAAATCTGGTGTCGATGCGGAAGGTACTGGAAATCGCGGATGGCGGCGCTGCGTCGCCGCCGAAGACTCACACTCGTCTGCTGCCGATGCGTGCAGGGCTTCCGAGGTCGGAGAACCGAATCGAAATTCTCGACGAGGTCGGTTTCGTGGCGCGTGCCGACAGGGGCTGGAAGCGGTGGAAGGTCCTGGTCGAGTACGACGGCGCGCATCACTGGACCGACCGGAAGCAGCGGACGCTCGACATCGGCCGCTATGCGTTGTTGCCGGAGTTGGGGTGGACGGTCATCCGCGTCGGTGCCGGCCTGTTGTACCACCGGCCGTTCTCGTCGAGCGGGTCCGCCGCGCCCTGCGTCGCGCCGGTGCGTCCGTGTGACGCCGAGACCGGTGTTGGTTGCGGAATCCGGCGGACGATTGCATACAACCGGTACGACACGAGGTGTGTGCAACCGCAAGTAACATGGTTTTAACTTGTTGTGATGTGTCACTCTATAGAGCTTTGCTCTCCGGAGAGTGCGCGACGAGCACGAAAACAGCTACCGGACAGTAATATTCGCACTTCGGGCACCGTTCTCAAGGCGAGTCGACTTGACCGTCTCTTTACGTAATTTTCACCGAAAGGTGATCTGGCTCACACCATGAAAATCATTAGTGGTGCTATTCACAACCCGTGTTATCGTTCGTCACGAACTGAGGCCGGAGGGTTCTGGGACGGCCACAGTGCCCTGTGGGGCGACAGTTGACCGCGCGTCGAGGTCCTTTGCGCAAGAGGACTATTCGCACGACGCGAAACACTGTGACACTTACCAGTCGATCTCTGCTGCCCGGAGATCGGCGTGCTCGACCGTGCCCTCCGCGAGGACGGGCACCGCACACACCTGAGTAGGGGTACCAATTGAGCAAGAAGCACGCGTCCGGACTGCGCCGCGGCGCCCGGATCGGCAGCATCGCCGCTGCCGCAGCCATCGCACTGGGGTTCCTGTCCGCAGGTGCGGCGAACGCCGATACCTTCGTTCCCCTGCCCGATGGCCAGATCACGGCTCCCGGTGACAAGGCCACGGTGAGCCGGACCGAGGAGAGCGCACTCGTCTCGCCGTCCATGGCCGCGAACCCGACCAACCGCGTCGCGTGGGTGTCCGGCAAGGTGTCTGCTCGGGTGAACGTCGACGTCCCGTCCGAACCGGGCAAGACCGACGGCAGCACCTCCTCGCTCGCCGGTGCCAATAACTCCTCGACGCACGGTGTCTCGCGCATCAACACCGGCTACATCGTCGGTTGCCAGGTCGACATCTCGGGCCTCAGGGGCAATCTGGGTGTCAACTTCAATGCCAGCGTTGTCTCCTCTTTGCAGAATCTCTTGGTGGCTACGACCTCGCTGCCTGCTGGCACAGCCCTCAATGCGGGGACTTCCTCCGGCGCGATCAGCCCGTCGGTTGCCCTCTCTGCCCCGCTGCAACCAGGCCAGGTCGCCTTCGTGCACATCGAAGGCAAGGACATCACCAAGAAGGACACCACCTACTCGATCCAGTACCAGGACGCGGAGCTCAGCACCCTGGGCTGCGGTGGCTACGCACAGGCCCGTGCGTACACCGTGCTCGAGGTCGTGGGCAAGGACTACGTCAAGACCACCTTGTACGGCCAGCCGTTCAGCATCGGCTGATCATCCGGACCGGACCTGACTGAAATCCTCGCTCACGCGAGCTGAGAACTCGAGAGAGAAAACATGAAGACCAGCATCACCAAGGGCCTGCGTCGCGGTCTCCGGGCGGCCGGGGTCGGCGCTACCGTCGCCGTCGCAATCGGCTTCGCCTCCGCCGGCACGGCCAACGCCGACACCTTCGTTCCCCTGCCGGACGGCTCGATCACCGAAACCCTGCCGGGCGACGTTGTGGTCACCGTGTCCCGTACGGGCGAATCCGCCAACATCAACCCGTCGATGGGCGCCACGCCCGTCCACCGCAATGTGTGGGTCTCCGGCTCGGCCCAGGTCAAGCTGAGTGGCGCAGGCGCGCAGAAGGTCAGCAACTATCGCATCCAGCCCGGCTATGTCGTGGGCTGCCAGGTAGACATCGCCGGTACCGCAGGCGCGGGTGCAAACGCCTCAGGCGGTGCATCGTCGACCAGCACGACTACCGACACCCCCCCTGCAGGAAATGGGGTCGTTACCGCGCAATCCAACACCGGTACCAGCAGCGGGGGGCTGAGCGCCAACGTTGGCATCACCTTGTCCCCGGGTAAGACCAGCCAGTTCTCCGTGCTCTCCATTGAGCAGGAAAACCCCTTCGGTGATCGGGTATTCCGTCCCTTCTCGGTGGTAGCCAAGCCCAAGGATGGCGCTATCCCGACCGAAGGCAGTGTCACCTGGGCTGACTCCACCGTGGGTATCTCTGGCTGTGCCGGCTACGCCCAAGCCCGCAGCTTCGTGAAGGTCACGGTCAACACGGCGACCGACACCCAGCAGGTCACCCTGTGGGGACAGCCCTTCAGCATCGGCTGACAGGCGCCTGACAGATGGTCGGCCCCGCCACCGAGAGCCTCATCCTCTCGGTGGCGGGGCGCTGTCGCCTTCCGGTCCGGTGGGGTCCGGAAGGCGACGTCAGAACGGATTCCTGGTGCGTCCCACCAGATCTGCGACCGACTCGACGATCCGCGTGGGCCGGTAGGGGTACAACTCGACCGACGCGCGCGTCGAGATGCCGGTGAGCACCAGCAGGGTCTGAAGCCCCGCCTCGAGGCCGGCGACGATGTCGGTGTCCATGCGGTCGCCGATCATCACCGTCGACGCCGAATGCGCACCGATCGCTCGCAGCGCGGACCGCATCATCAGCGCGTTCGGCTTGCCCACGAAGTACGGTTCACGGCCGGTCGCCCGCGTGATCAACGCCGCGACGGCGCCGGTCGCCGGAAGCGAGCCCTCCAGCGACGGTCCGGTCGGATCGGGGTTCGTCGCAATGAATCGCGCGCCGCGCTCGACGAGCCGGATGGCCGTCGTGATCGCCTCGAACGAGTAGGTGCGGGTCTCGCCGAGCACCACGTAGTCGGGGTCGCGGTCGGTCAGTACGTATCCGATGTCGTGCAGCGCCGTCGTCAGGCCCGATTCGCCGACGACGTACGCGGTGCCCTCCGGCCGCTGGTTCGCGAGGAACGTCGCGGTCGCGAGCGCCGACGTCCAGATCGATTCCTCGGGGATGTCGAGTCCCGTGCGCTGCAGCCGGGCCCGCAGGTCCCGCGGAGTGCGTATCGAGTTGTTGGTCAGAACCATGAACGGTGTTTCGTTCGAACGCAGTTCACTCAGGAATGCGTCTGCGCCGGGGATGAGCGCGTCCTCGTGGACGAGCACGCCGTCCATGTCCATCAGGTAGGTCCAGGCAGGGGCGGTGGTGTCCTCGGGTGTGCTCACCACCCCATCTTGTCATCCACGGTCGCCGGAGCGCTGGACGTCACCGAGGGCGAACGGACAGCCCCCGGATGAAGCTGCCGAGCGTGTTCTCGACGACGGTGCGGGTTTCCGGCGTCGGGTTGTCGGCATACGAGACGAGACCGTAGAAGCCCAGTTCGAGGATCATCCGCGCGGCGGTGTCCTCGTCGATGTCGACCATGGTGCCGGAGCGGGTCGCCTGTTCGAGCAGCTCGCGCACCACGGGCACGGACTTGCCGGCCTGGACCTCCCGTCGCCGAGCTTCGCCGATCGCGCTGGTGGCCTGCTGGGAGAGGGCCCGGAGCCGGGGATTGGCGGCATGCTCGTCGAAGATTCGGGCAAGGCCGTGGACGATCGCCTCGATCACGTCGTCGGGTCCCGAGTCCAGGGCGGAGAGGGCGTGGTCGAGGGCGGCTGCGCACTCCCGCCCGAAAGCCTCGGCGAACAACGCCTGCTTGTCGGAGAAATGATGATAGACAGCACCTTTGGTTACGCGTGCCGTCCTGGCGATCTGTTCGATCGACGTGTTCGCATACCCCTGGGTCGCGAACAGATCGGCACCGATCTCGACGAGCGCATCGTAGGTGCGCAGCGCGTACTCCTCGCGCCGTGACGGAAGCGTTTCCACCTCGCGGATCCTACCGACCCGGTGTGCGTTCCCGCCGAGTCGACGGGACGACCGTGTCCCTGGACTGGCGCACATGACTGTACGTCGGTATGTTCCATACCCACGTACAGTTCGATCTCGAGGGGGAGTTCGATGGGGGTCTGTCCTGGGCTGGTCAGGTCGTGACGTCGCCACCATCATCGGCACGCGACACGGCCGGCACGCACGTGGAGGGTGCACTGTGACCGCCCCGACCGCGCATGCTTCCCTCGACGAGGTGCTGGGTGCCGCCGACGGCCGCTATTTCGGACGCGGCTACAAGAACGTGAACCACGATCTCATCGACCTGGATCTGGGCCGATCCACCGGGCCGGGAACCGAGCACCGCGCCGTCGCGGTTCTCGACTACCCCCGAGGCTGGTCGGAGAAGGATTCGACAGAACTCGTCCCGCACGTGTCGTTCGTCGACACGGTGGCACTGGCCGCGTCACTGCTCGAAGCCGGACTGAGCCATGCGCGCAGACTCGAACCGGACGAGCAGGCCCGCATCTGGGTGGCGCATGCCAAGATCACTGCCGGAACACGGCCGGAGGATGACCTGCGCCGCTTCCCGGTCTCGGCGGTCGTGACCGGCGTCGCGCCGCCTCTGGACGGCACCGTCGCGACCACCGCGACCTTCCGGGTCGGCCGGCTCCGGGGAACGATGACACTGATCCACCCGGTCGGAGCAGGGGAGCAGTACGGCAGCGGTACGGACCGGGTACCCGGACCGTCGGCGGCGACGGTGTCGCCGTTCTATCTCGGTGGATACAAGTCGCACACTCTCACCGCGCGGGACCTCACCGTCGAGGACGACTCCGTCACCGCGACCGTGGAGATCGACGTAGACACCACCACTTCCTTCAGCGGCGCCGAAACCGCGTGGCCTCGGTCGATTTCGGTGATCGATGCCGTTCTCGGTGCCGCGCAGTTGTCCCAGGTTCTGCTCCACGGTCTCGACGGCGTCGACCGTAAGACGAGCACCGCGCTGTGGATGCGGAAACTGGAACTCGTCGCGGCCGGACCCGATCGCGACGCCCGCCGGCCGTTCCGCGGACAGGTACGGGTGCGGCGACTGTCGACGATCGACCGGGGAGAAGCCGTCTGGCGTAGTGCCGATCTTGCGATCACCGACTTCGGTGGCGTCACCGGTTCCTGTCTGCTCGCCCACCGGTTGCCGACGCCAGGGGATCGCTCGTGACCGCGCGGATCGCCGTGCTGGGATCCGATCCGGCCGCAACGGAGGAAGGTGCTCAGCCGGTGACTCACCCACGCGCGCGCGAAACTGACCGGCGGACGTCGGCACTTCGGCACTGGGGGGTGCCGAAGTGCCGACAGCGCGGACGGTTTCGCGTGTTTCACCCGAGCAGGCGATACAACCCGATGAGGCCGACGACGACGATGACCCCGCGCAGCGCGGTCGGGGACAGGCGGCGGCCGTAGCGTGATCCCAGCGCCCCGCCGATCAGCGAGCCGATCGCGATGACCCCGGCGACCGCCCAGTTGATCCGGTCGAACGCGACGAGCGTGTAGGTGGTCGCCGAGACGATGTTGACCAGCAGGGAGAGCAGGTTCTTCGCCGCGTTCTGCCGCTGGATGTTGTCGTGCAGCAACGCCCCGAACAGCCCCATGAGCAGAATGCCCTGTGCCGCAGTGAAGTAGCCGCCGTACACACCGACCGCGAACGTCCCTGCGACGAGGATCGACAGGCGCACCGGGCCGATGTGTTCGTCCACGGTTCCGCCCGCCCGCTTCAGCACCCACTTCTGCAGCTTCGGTTGCAGCACCACGAGTGTCAGCGCCAGCACCATGAGCACGGGCACGATCGTCTCGAATGCGGACTCCGGCAGGTGCAACAGCAACCATGCTCCGAGCAGCGCACCCGACAGCGACGCGGGGATCTGCCACCGCAACCGCGGCCACTGCCCGCGCAGTTCGCGTCGATAGCCCCATGTACTCGACACCCCACCGGCGACGAGCCCGACCGCGTTCGACATCGTCGCGGTCACCGGCGGTACCCCGAACGCCACGAGGGTCGGGAACGTGATGAGGGTGCCGGAGCCGACGAGGGCATTGATCGCGCCGGCACCCAGACCGGCCAGGGCGACGAGGAACAGTTCGAACGCAGTCACCGACCGCAGTCTACGGATCGGCTGTCGTCGACCTTCACCGTCCACCCCTGCGCTCGGTGTCCTCATCCCGGGTGGCATGGACGAGGGGGGTGAAATCCGGGGTGTGTTCGAATCATCCGGATTTCAATCAGTGACCCGGACGGCGCTCGGGCCCAATCTCTTGTTCTACGGTCGCCGCTCCCGAGGGGACCGAGGGAAGGTCCGACCATGAGCAGCAACGAGCGCGCGTCCTGGCGCCGACGGCACATCGATCTGTGCCGCGGCGGGCTGTGCCGCTGTCGCTGTCGCTGAGAGTCCGGTCCCCACATCCGACCTTCCGGGATATTCCCCCGTCCAGTTCGAAAGGCACCTCCATGTCTGCAGCGTCCGGCAGGCCGGCGTGAGCGCGCCGACCCGCAACCGTCCCGCACCACCGGCACACGACGACGTCGACGACGCGGATCTCGTGGTCGCGCGTACCCCGCATCCGTGGCGTTGGGTGATCAGCATCGCGGTGCTTGTCGTCGTCGCGCAGTTCCTGCACGGCCTCGCCACCAACCCCGGCTGGGACTGGGCGACCTTCGCCCGCTACTTCACCGCCGAATCGGTGCTGTCGGCGCTGTGGATGACGGTGAAGCTGACTCTGTGGGGCAGCATTCTGGGTTTCGGTCTCGGCGTGCTGCTCGCCGTCTCGCGGCTGTCGAACAACCCGGTGCTGCAGGTCATCTCGTGGATCTACATCTGGGCGTTCCGCTCGATTCCGCTGATCGTGCAGTTGCTGTTCTGGTTCAACATCGCGTACCTGTACCAGACACTGTCGCTGGGTATTCCGTTCGGACCGAGCTTCTTCGAGTTCAACGTGACCGGCGTGATCTCCGGGTTCACCGCCGCGGTCATCGGCCTGGCCCTGCACCAGGCCGCCTACTCCGCGGAGATCATCCGCGCCGGCATCATCTCTGTGGACCACGGACAGATCGAGGCGGCCAACGCACTCGGCATCCCGCGGTACCGCCAGTTCGTCAAAATCGTCCTGCCGCAGGCGATGCGCGCGATCCTGCCCAACGCCGCCAACGAGGTCATCAGCCTGTTCAAGGGCACCTCGATCGTCTCCACGATGGCGATCGCCGAGTTGTTCTACCAGGTCCAGGTGATCTTCGGGCGCAACGGCCGGGTGGTGCCGCTGCTCATGGTCGCCACCGTCTGGTACATCCTGCTCACCACCGTGCTGTCCATCATCCAGTACTACGTCGAGCGTCACTACGCCCGCGGCTCGGCGCGTGCCCTGCCGCTCACCCCGCGTCAGAAGCTGCTGGCCAAGTACCGCGAGATCCGTGATGCCGGGATCGGCACGCCGAGGGGAGCGACCAAATGACCACGATCGAAGATCCGCAGGTCTACGCGGTCGACGTGCGCGGCGTCCACAAGTCCTTCGGCGCCCTCGAAGTGCTCGAGGGCGTCGACCTGCAGGTCCGCAAGGGCGAGGTGACGGTGATCCTCGGGCCGTCCGGGTCCGGGAAGTCCACGCTGTTGCGTACCCTCAACCACCTGGAGAAGGTCGATCGCGGCACCATCCGCATCGACGGTGAGCTCATCGGCTACCGCCGTCGCGGCAACAAGCTGCACGAGCTGCGTCCGCGCGAGATTCTGCGCCAGCGCTCCCGGATCGGCTTCGTCTTCCAGAACTTCAATCTGTTCCCGCATCTGACCGCGCTCGAGAACGTGATCGAGGCGCCGTTGTCGGCGCAGAAGCGTGAACGCGCCGAGGTGGAGGCCGAAGCCCGGGAACTGCTCCGCCGCGTCGGTGTCGGGGACAAGGTCCACGACTACCCGAAGCAGCTGTCGGGTGGGCAGCAGCAACGCGTCGCGATCGCCCGCGCGCTGGCGCTGCGCCCGGCGGTGATCCTGTTCGACGAACCGACTTCCGCGCTCGACCCCGAACTCGTCGGCGAGGTTCTCGACGTGATCCGCGACCTCGCCGCCGACGGCGCAACCCTCGTGATCGTCACCCACGAGATCGGATTCGCCCGCGAGGTCGCCGACACCGTCGTGTTCATGGACGGCGGCGTCATCGTCGAGCAGGGCCCACCCGCCGACGTCCTCGAACGACCCAGCCACGACCGCACCCGGGCATTCCTGTCCCGGGTGCTCTGAAACCCCTTACACCGAAGATTTCCGGAAGGACACGATGTCAGCCCCCACCCGCCCCACGAGGCTGTTCGCCTCGGCCCTGACCGCCGTCGCCCTGTTCGCCGGCGCGGCGTGCAGCTCGGGCAACCCCGAGTCGGACGCCGCGAGCGCGGCCGGATACAACCTCAGCGCGGACCAGAACCGCATCACCACCGACGAGGTTCCCGAGATCGCCGCGAAGGTCCCGCAGGCCATCCGCGACCGCGGCACCCTGATCGTGACCGGTTCCGCCGGCACGGCACCGCCCCTGCGGTTCTACGCCGACGACGACAAGACGATCATCGGTTCCGAGACGGACTTCGCGTACCTCATCGGCGACGTGCTCGGTCTGGAGATCGAACTGACCGCGGCGGACTGGGCGCAGAACTTCGTGCGCATCGACTCCGGTGAGGCCGACACCTTCATCTCCAACGTGACCGTCACCGAGGAACGCAAGGAGAAGTACGACTTCGCCACCTACCGTCTCGACAGCCTTGCCGTGGAGGTGAAGAAGGGCAGTGGCATCACGTTCGACGGCCCGAAGGACATCGCAGGTCTGAAGGTCGGTGTCTCGTCCGGCACCAACCAGGAGGAGCTGCTCGTCCAGTGGAACGAGCAGAACGTCGCGGCCGGGCTCGAACCCGCCGAGATCCTCTACTACCAGAACGCAACCGACTACTACCTCGCGCTCGGCTCCGGCCGCATCGACGCGTACGTCGGGCCCAACCCGTCGTCGTCGTTCCATGCCATCCAGTCCGGCGAGACCGAGGTCGTCGGCACGTTCTCCGGTGCAGGAGACGCCCTGCAGGGTGAGATCGCGGTGCTGACGAAGAAGGACAACGGCCTGGTCGGCCCGATCAACGAGGCGCTGAACCACCTCATCGAGAACGGCACGTACGCACAGGTTCTCGAACGCTGGGGCATTTCGAGCGAGGCGGTCGAGTCCTCGAGGATCAACCCGCCCGGCCTGCCGAAGAAGCCTGCGCAGTAGCGAAACCCGGAGGAATCGATGAGTCGCATTCAGGGCCGCGCCGACGTGGTGATCGTCGGCGGCGGTGTCATCGGGTCGGCAGCGGCCTGGCGCCTGACCGAACGCGGCCGGTCGGTCGTGCTGCTCGAACAGTTCGATCCGGGACACCGCCACGGCGCGTCGCACGGCAGTTCGCGCATCTACCGGCAGGCGTACGACGGGGAGTTCTACACCGGTCTGGCCGCGCGGGCGCTGCCGCTGTGGCGTGCCCTCGAGGACGCCACGGGCACATCCGTTCTCACGCTCACCGGCGCCGTCGACCACGGTCTTCCCGCCGCGCTCGCGGCCAAGGCGAACGCGTTGGCCGCGCTCGGGATCCCGCACGAGCTGCTGGATCCGGCCGAGGCGGGACGGCGTTGGCCCGGAATCCGATTCGACACCCGGGTCCTGCACCACCCCGACGCCGGCCGGTTGCACGCCGACCGGTCGGTGCAGGCCCTGAACCGGGCTGCGGCCGATGCGGGAGCGGATATCCGGCACGGCGTGGCGGTACACGGAATCAGAAGCACCGCAACCGGTGTCGAGGTCGTCACCGACGGGACGACGATTGCGGCCGCACACGTCATCGTCGCGGCCGGCGCGTGGACCCGATCGCTGCTCGCCGACGCGCAGCTCGACGTCGTGCCGGAACTGCCGCGACTGCGCACCACGCAGGAACAACCCGCGCACTTCGTGCCGATCGTCGCGGACTGGCCGAGCTTCGTGCATCATCGTGGCGCCGGACTCACCGGAGAAGGCATCTACGGGCTCGGTTCCGAGGACGGCATCAAGATCGGTGAGCACGGTACGGGACCGGTGGTGGAACCCGAAACACGGGACTACAGGCCCGATCCCGCCGGTGTCGAGCGGCTCGTCGACTACGCGACCGCGTGGCTGCCCGGCGTCGACCCAAGCTCCGTCGTCGCTGACACCTGCCTCTACACGACCACCCCGGACAGCAATTTCGTCGTCGACCGGGTCGGTGACGTCACCGTGGCGGCCGGGTTCTCCGGGCACGGATTCAAATTCGCGCCGGTGATCGGGGAGCTCGTCGCCGATCTCGTCGACGGCAGGAGCCGAGCTCTCGAACCCCTCCGGTTCGGTGCCCGGCAGGCGGTGGCCGCGCGATGAGCGAAACCCGCCGCCTGCAGGTCCTTCGGGTGGCGCAGGACGACCCGCTCGCCCTGCCATTGCTCACCGAACTCGCCGTCGAGTACAGCACTCGCTACGAACGGCCGTTCGAGGAGCAGTTCGAGGACCTGACCACCCATCCCGGTGAGGAATTCGCGCCGCCGCACGGCGCGTTGCTGGTCCTCGTCGAGGACGGTGAACCCGTCGCCGGGGGAGCGTTCCGCCGCTACGACGAGCACACCGCCGAGCTCAAACGCATCTGGACCTCCGCTCGGCACCGGCGGCGCGGGCTCGGCCGTCTCGTCCTCGACGAACTCGAGGGCGAGGCGGTGCGGCGCGGCTATTCCCGCATCTACCTGACCACCGGGTGGCGCCAGCCGGAAGCGGTCGCGCTCTATCTGGCGGCGGGCTACACCGCCCTGTTCGACCCGTCCGTTCCGGCCGAGGAGATCGGCCCGCACCCGTTCGAGAAGTATCTGCGCTGATCCACCCAGGCGCCGGCGGCGGCAGCGGTACCGTCGAAACATGCTCGAACCGATCCGAGACCTGCCCGACGGCGTCCTCGGCTTCGAGGCCGTCGGACGAATCGAAGCGTCCGATTACGAGAACGTCCTGATGCCCGCGATCCGCGAGGTCTGTGACCGGGGAGAAAAGATCCGGATCGTCCTGGTGTTCGAGAGGTTCGACGGCCTGTCCCCCGGAGCAATGTGGGACGACTTCCGGCTCGGTGCCGAGCACGTCACCCGCTGGGAACGGATCGCGCTGGTCACGGACCTCGACTGGATGATCACCGTCATGTCCCTGTTCGGCTGGTTGACGCCCGGGGAGTTCAAGCGTTTCCCGCTGTCCGAGCGCGACGCCGCGATCGAGTGGGCGGCCGGAACCGCCGCCTGAACCCGGTTCGACGGCACGCAATTCGCGCCACCTCGAGAAAAAGGGGTGTTCGGGCTGTGCCGGGGCGTTCAGGTTCGGGCAAGAACCATCCAGAGCGACCGAGACACCTGGCTCGACGACGTCGCAGCAACCGTTGCCTTCTGGTGAGCAAACGTGAGCACGTCCTGTTTGCTTCGCCATCAGGCAGCCTCACCTTCCGGTGAGACAGTCCCGGTCCGACCGACAGTGTCGTGCCGGGTTGACGCTTCAACGCCTGCTGCCTTGTCCGCTCCCGCGGATCGGGTCTTGCGCGTGGCTCCACGTCCGTCCCCACCCGAATCGGTGGCGGCCGGGCTACTCCCGGTACCGGTCCCCGTATCACCCGTGCGGTGGGTCTCGCCGAGGCGGGCGAGGTTGATCGCAGCGTTGCGATCACGATCGATCGTCAGGCCGCAGTGCTCACACACATACGTCCGGTCCGCGAGGGTCAGGTTTGGTTGTCGCCTGCCACATCCCGAACACGTTTTCGATGAGGGGTACCAGCGGTCGGCCTCCACCAGCGTCGAGCCGTACCAGCGGGTCTTGTAGGACAGCAGCCGGCGGATCTGCGCCGACGCCGCATCCGCGAGCGCCCGGTTCAGGCCCTTCTTCCGACTGCCACCGGCCGAACGCATCCCCGACGCGTTCAACGTTTCCACCACGATCACCCGATGGCGTTGCGCCAGCGCGGTGGTGGCCGCGACGGCAGTGACTGACTTTGTCGCCGAAAAGGTTTCGATCACCGTGACGGAAAGGGTATTCCGGGGATCGGGAGGTCGCTACCGTCTGCATCGACCGCTGAGATCCGCACCGAATCCACCTGCCTTCCGCCCGGCGGCATCGCTTGCGTCATGCCGCCGGAGCCATGTCCAGATCACGGAGCCCGTCGTTGTCCATCTCGTCCTCTTCTGCGTCCCGGCTCGTCGTCACGGCGGCCGCAACGG
Organism: Rhodococcus sp. NPDC003382; assembly: GCF_053589135.1. NCBI lineage: Bacteria > Bacillati > Actinomycetota > Actinomycetes > Mycobacteriales > Nocardiaceae > Rhodococcus > Rhodococcus sp. NPDC003382. The sequence continues at coordinate 115,485 of NZ_JBSFRH010000013.1, read as the reverse complement.
CCGTGCTGGGAGCAGCACTGACCGCGTGCGGCTCCGGCGCCGCGGCGAACTCGGAACCCACCGGGGATCCGCAGCCCGGCGGCACCCTGCGGTACGGACTGTCGCAGGCACCCACCTGCGCGGATCCTGCCCAGGCCGGCACGAACCAGACCATCTACGTCGCCCGGCAGGTCGTCGACTCGCTCACCGACCAGGATCCCGAAACCGGTGAGATCGTGCCGTGGCTGGCCGAGAGCTGGGAATCGAACGGCGACGGCACACAGTTCACCTTCCGCCTCAAGGAAGGCGTCACGTTCAGCGACGGCACCCCGTTCACCGCGGAATCGGTGAAGAAGAACTTCGACGCGATCGTGAACACCCTCGGCGGGGTCAAGGCACCGCAGGCCGTCGGCTATCTTTCCGGGTACACCGGCACCACGGTCGTCGACGACCGCACCGCACAGGTGACCTTCTCGGCGCCGAACGCGCCGTTCCTGCAGGCCACGGCCAGCCATCAGCTCGGTCTGCTCTCGGAGGCGGACACCGCAAAGAGCGCCGAGGAGCGCTGCGCGGGAGAGCTTTCCGGCACCGGGCCGTTCGTGTACGAGGACTACCAGCAGGACAAGTCCGCGACGCTCGTCAAGCGGGCCGGCTACTCGTGGGGGTCCGAGGCGTTCGGGCACGACGGTGAGGCCTACCTCGACCGCATCGAATTCACCGTCGTGCCCGAATCCGGGGTCCGCACCGGCTCGCTCGCCTCCGGGCAGCTCGACGCGATCTCCGATGCGCTCCCGCAGGACGCCCCGCAGATCGAAGGTGCCGGTGGCCGCATCCTCACCACACCGAACCCGGGCATTCCGTTCGGATTCCAGCCCAACGTCAGTCGCGGTGTCCTCGCCGATCCGGCCGTCCGGAGCGCAGTGATTCCGGCGATCAACCGGCAGGAACTCGTCGACACCGTCCTCGGTCCCGACTTCCGCCCCGCCACCAGCACCCTCGCGTCCGCGACCCCCGCTTACGTCGAGCTCGCCGACGTCACCTACGACCCGCAGAAGGCCGAGAAGATCCTCGACGACGCGGGCTGGGTGCCCGGCCCCGACGGGATCCGCGTCAAAGACGGGCAACGCCTGAGCTTCCCGGTGCTCTTCAGCTCCGTGTTCGCGGGCAACCAGGCCATTCTCGAACTGGTGCAGCAGCAGCTGCGCGCCGTGGGCATCGACCTGCAGCTCGACCTCGTCTCCACTCCGGAGACCACGGCCCGTCAGAACGCCGGCGACTACGAGGCGTCCTACTACAACAGCACCCGCGCCGACGGCGACATCCTGCGCACCGCCTTCGGGCTGCAAGGCCGCAACATCAACCAGCGTGGCCCGATCCCCGCGCTCGACGACGTGCTGAACCGTCAGCTGTCCACGACGGATCCGGCTGCTCGTGCCGAACTCATCGCGCAGGCGCAGCAGCTCGTGCTCGACAACGGCCTGTGGATCCCCACCGTCGAACTGTCGCAGGCGATCGGCGCCGGACCGAACGTGGCAGATCTGAAGTTCGAGGCCTCCGCCCGGCTGCAGTTCTTCGACACCTGGCTGAGCGAGTAGATCATGGTGCGCTACCTCGGGTTTCGCGTGCTCCAGGCGGTCGGTGTGCTGTGGGCTGCGTTCACGGTGTCGTTCGCGGTGCTCTACCTGCTGCCGTCCGATCCGGTGAGCATCGCGGCCGGTGCCGACGCCGGCACCCCCGTCGACGCCGCGGCGATCGAACAGCTCCAGGCGCGGTACGGTCTCGACCAGCCGGTCGCGGTGCAGTACTGGAACGCGCTGAGTCACGCGGTCCGAGGTGACTTCGGCATCTCCATCTCCACCGGGCAGCAGGTGACCGACGCGATCGCCGCCGCCCTGCCGAGCACTCTCGTTCTGGCGGCCACCGCGCTGGTGCTCGCCCTGGTGTTCGGCACGGCGGTCGCGTTCCTCGCCACCTACACCCGTGCGGGGTGGATACGGAGCCTGCTGTTCTCGCTTCCGCCTCTCGGTGTGGCGGTGCCGACTTTCTGGGTGGGCCTGATCCTGCTGCAGTTCTTCTCGTTCCGGCTGAAGTTGTTCCCCGCCTTCGGAGATCAGGGCATCGAACACGTGATCCTTTCGGCGATCACGCTGGCGTTGCCCACCGGCGCGGTGATCGCGCAGGTCCTCGCGACGAGCCTGCAGTCGACCTGGCGGCAGCCGTTCATCGAAGCCGCACGGGCGAAAGGCGCCTCACGGCTGCGCATCCAGACACGGCACGCGCTGAGACTGTCGAGCATCCCGGCCTTCACGATCGCCGGCGTCATCGTCGGCAATCTGCTGGCCGGATCGGTGGTCGTCGAGACGGTGTTCTCCCGCGCCGGGATCGGGCGCCTCACCCAGATGTCGGTGATGGCGCAGGACATTCCCGTCGTGCAGGGCATCGTCGTGTTCTCGGCGACGGTGTTCGTGCTCGTGAACCTCGCCGTCGACCTGCTCTACCCCCTCGTCGACCCGCGTATCACGCACGGCGGCAGCCGCGGTGGCGCTGCCGTCCCGACGGAGGAAGACCCGACCCACGGCGACACCCTCCTGGAGGTGGAGGCACGTGTCTGACACGCTGATTCTCGAGACGGTACCGGCGACCTCGCCGAAGCCGGATCCGGTCTCGCCCAGGACGTTCCGTATCTCGTCCGTCGTGACCTGGCTGCGACGCAATGCCGTGGTCGCGGTCTCCGCGGTCGTGCTGCTCCTCGCCGTCGGCTTCGCCCTGTTCCCTTCGGTTTTCGCCTCCGGGGACCCGCTGCGGGGAGTGCCGGCCGAGAAGCTGCAGGGACCGAGCGTCGCGCACTGGTTCGGCACCGACAACCTCGGCCGCGACGTCTACACCCGCGTGGTGCACGGCGCCGGGCTGTCGCTCACCGCGACCCTCGTCGCCGTCGGGATCGCCCTGGTGGTCGGCTCGCTCGTCGGTCTGCTCTCGGGCGCCCTCGGCGGCGGCGTCGACGCGGTCCTCATGCGCATCGTCGACGTGCTGCTGTCGATCCCGGCCCTGCTGCTGTCGCTCGCGCTGGTGACGGCGCTCGGCTTCGGCACGATGAACGTCGCGATCGCGGTCGGTGTGAGCCTCGTGGCGAACTTCGCCCGGGTCATGCGGTCGGAGGTGCTGCGCGTCCGCAAGGCCCTGTACGTCGAGGCGGCCTTCGCGTGCGGCGTCCGGTGGCACACCGTGCTCCGCCGGCACGTACTGCGCAACTCGTACGCACCCGTCACCGCGCTCGCAGCCGTGGAATTCGGCATGGCGGTGCTCGCCGTCTCGTCGCTGAGCTTCCTCGGGTTCGGTGCCGTCCCGCCCACTCCCGAGTGGGGGTCGCTCATCTCGGAGGGACGCAACTATCTCGCCGCGGCGTGGTGGATGACGACGCTGCCGGGCCTGGTCATCGTGGCCGTCGTGCTCTCCGCACACCGCGTCGGTCACGCCATCGAGGACAGGAGCGCGCGATGACCCTGCTCGAGGTCCGCGACCTGCAGGTCGCCTACGGATCGGCCCGCGAACCGGTGGTCGCGGTGGACGGCGTCGACCTCACCGTGGCACGCGGCGAGGTGGTCGCGGTGGTCGGCGAATCCGGTTCGGGCAAGTCCACGACCGCCCAGGCGATCATCGGGTTGCTCGCCGGCACCGGACGCGTCACCGGAGGATCGGTGACCTTCGACGGCACCCGGCTGAACGACCTGTCGGAGCGGGCCTTCGAACGCATTCGCGGCGCTCGCATCGGGTTCGTTCCCCAGGACCCCACGACCTCGCTCAATCCCGTCCTCCGCGTCGGCGACCAGGTCGCCGAGGTGCTGCGCATCCACGGTCTCGCCGACCGGCGCACCGCGAGGATCGAAACACTGCGCATCCTCGAGGAGGCCGGGCTCGACGATCCTGCGCTGCGCGCGAAGCAGTACCCGCAGGAACTGTCCGGCGGGCAGCGCCAGCGCGTGCTCATCGGCATCGCCCTCGCGTGCCGCCCGGACCTGGTCATCGCCGACGAACCGACCAGCGCGCTCGACGTGACGGTGCAGCGCCGCATCCTCGACCACCTCGACGCACGGATCGCCGAGACCGGGACGGCGGTTCTGCTCATCACCCACGACCTGGGGGTCGCGGCGGACCGCGCCGACCGCATCGTCGTGATGAAGAGCGGTCGGGTCGTCGAAACCGGACCTGCCGCACAGGTACTCGCCGACCCGCAGCACGAGTACACGCGCTCGCTCATCGCCGCGGCACCGAGCCTTGCGGACGCGCCGCAACGCCCCGCGCTGCGCAAGGCCGCCCCGATCCTCACGGTCTCGAACGTGTCGAGGACGTTCCGCATCGACCGGAAGTCCGCGCTGCACGCCGTGCGCGACGTCTCGTTCGAGGTGCCTCGCGGCGGCACCCTGTCGCTGGTCGGCGAGTCCGGATCCGGCAAGTCCACCGTCTCGCGGATCGCGATCCGGCTCGAGACGCCCACCTCGGGCGAGGTGCGGTTCGACGGTGACGACATCACCGGCCTCCGCGGACACGCACTGCGGGCGTTGCGCCGCCGGGTGCAGATCGTCCACCAGAACCCGTACGCGTCGCTCGATCCGAAACTGCGGATCCGCGACATCGTCGCCGAACCGCTCGACGCGTTCGGCATCGGCACACGAGCCGAGCGCGCCGAACACGTCGCACGCCTCCTCGATCAGGTGGCACTGTCGACGGCGCACCTGGACCGCAAACCCGCGGAACTGTCGGGAGGGCAACGGCAGCGCGTCGCCATCGCCCGGGCGCTCGCGCTGCAACCCGACCTCCTTGTGCTCGACGAACCGGTCTCGGCGCTCGACGTGTCGGTCCAGGCGCAGATCCTCGACCTGCTCACTGCGCTGCAGACCGAACTCGGGCTCAGCTACCTGTTCATCTCGCACGACCTCGCCGTCGTCCGCCAGATCAGCGACACCGTCGCTGTGATGCGCGCCGGCCGGGTCGTCGAATACGGCTCCACCGCAGAAATTTTCGACAATCCGCAGCACGAGTACACCCAGACGTTGCTCGAGGCCATCCCCGGGAAGGTCCATCATGTCCGATAGTTCAGAGTTGTTGCTGGCCGTCGACTTCGCCGGCACCGGCATCCACCCGTCGTCGTGGCGCCGCGACGATTCGCGCGCCGAGGAATTGTTCACCGCACGCTACTGGGCCGATCTCGTCGGCGCCGCAGATCGCGCGGGCGTGGACTTCGCGTTCTTCCCGGACACCTTCGGTGTCACCTCGGACGCGAGCACCGTGCGCGGCCGGCTCGAAGCCGTGGGGCTCGCCGCGCGTCTCACCGCGGCCACCACCCGAATCGGGCTCGTCCCCACCGCGACCGTCACCCACACCGAACCGTTCCACGTCGCCAAGGCGATCCAGACCGTCGACCACACCACGCTCGGTCGCGCGGGCTGGGAGGTCGCGGTGACGCCGGGCGCCGGGCCGGTCGCGTTGTTCGGCCGCAAGGACGAGCAGGACACCGCGTCGCTGTGGGCCGAGGCCGACGAGGCCGCCGAGGTCGCGGCGCGACTGTGGGACAGCTGGGAGGACGACGCCGAGATCCGCGACGTCGCCACCGGCCGCTTCATCGACCGGGACAAGGTTCACTACATCGATTTCGTCGGCGAGTACTTCTCCGTCAAGGGGTCGTCCATCGTGCCGAGGTCGCCGCAGGGGCAACCGTTGGTCGCGGTGACGGTAACCGGCGACGAATCGTTCGAATTCGCCGCGAAGCGAGCAGATCTCGTGCGCATCCGGGCAACGGATGCCGAGGCTGCGGCCGATCTCACCACCCGTATCCGGGCCGCTGCGGGGGACCGTCCGGTCCTCGTCCTGCTCGACGTCGACCTGCTGCTCGCCGCCACCGACGCCGACGCGGCCGCCGACCTCGCGCAACTCGAGGCGTGGGCCGGAGCGCCGTACGTCTCCGACACGATCGTCCACGTGGGCACCGCCGCCGGAGCCGTCGAGCTCCTGGGAGACATCCGGGGCGTGAACGGGGTGACGCTGCGACCGCTCGCTCTGCCGTCGACCCTGCCGCGGCTCGTCGAGAACGTCCTGCCCGTCATTCGTCCCGTGGTCGCGCCCGCAACCGGAACCCTCCGCGACCGGCTCGGTCTGCCCCGTCCCGCCAATCGTTTCGCTTCCGCTCACTGAAGGATCGATCACCTTGTCACGCAATATCGTTCGCAAGCAGATCCACCTCGCCGCCCACTTCCCGGGGGTCAACAACACCACCGTGTGGGCAGACCCGGCCTCGAAGAGCCAGATCGACTTCGAGTCGTTCGTGCACCTCGCGCGCACCGCCGAGCGCGGCAAGTTCGACTTCTTCTTCCTCGCCGAGGGATTGCGGTTGCGCGAACACCGCGGCCGCATCCACGACCTCGACGTCGTCGGCCGGCCCGACACGCTCACCGTGCTCGAGGCGCTCGCCGGCGCCACCACCCACCTCGGGCTGGCCGGCACGATCAACACCACCTTCAACGAACCGTACGAGCTGGCGAAGCAGTTCGCGACGCTCGACCACCTGTCCGACGGCCGCGCCGCGTGGAACCTGGTCACGTCGTCGGATGCGTTCACCGGCGAGAACTTCCGTCGCGGCGGCTTCCTCGACCATTCCCAGCGCTACGTCCGCGCGGCCGAAGTGGTCGACGTGGTGCGGCAACTGTGGGACGGCTGGTCCGAACGTGGGCCCGTGATCGACCGTGAGGCCGGAATCTTCGCCGCCGACAACGACATCGCGCCGTTCGACATCCACACCACCCAGTTCGACATCGCGGGGCGCTTCGAGGTGCCGCGCAGCCCCCAGGGGCATCCGGTCTTCCTGCAGGCCGGCGACTCCGACGAGGGACGCGAGTTCGGGGCCGCGAAGGCCGATGCGATCTTCAGCCGCCACGGCACCCTCGAGGAGGGGCGGGCGTTCTACACCGATGTCAAGAGCCGCCTCGCGAAATACGGCCGCAGTCACGACGACCTGAAGATCCTGCCCGCCGCGGCGTTCGTCCTCGGTGACAGCGCCGAGGACGCGGAAGAACGGGCCCGGCACATCCGGCTGCAGCAGGTCGGCCCGCAGACCGCGATCGCGTTCCTCGAGCAGGTATGGGGCCGCGACCTCTCGAACTACGACCCGGACGGGCCCCTGCCCGACGTCGACCCCGAGGACAACGTGACCATCACTCGCGGCCGCGTCCGCCACGCGAAGGATCCGCGCGCGGTTGCCGAGGCGTGGCGCGCGAAGGCCGAGGCCGAGAACCTCAGCATCCGCGAACTCATCATCGAGGTCACCGCGCGTCAGCAGTTCGTGGGCACCGCCGAACAGGTCGCCGCCGAGATCGACCACTACGTGCAGACCGACGCGAGCGACGGTTTCATCCTGGTGCCGCACCTGACCCCCGGCGGCCTCGACGAGTTCGTCGACACCGTCGTGCCGCTGCTGCAGGAACGCGGCAGTTTCCGCACCGAGTACGACGGCACCACCCTGCGCAGCCACCTGGGCCTGTGCCACCCGCACGAGACGAACGAAGGAGTCCGAGCATCGTGACCACAACACTCGACCACACCCGATTCCTCGAGGACTGGAAGCAGTGGCACGCCGCCCGCAACGACGCGCTGCGGCAGCCGCTGGGCTGGCTCAGCCTCACCGCGCTGCACTGGCTCGACGAGACCCCCACCGAATTCGACGAAGCCCCGGGGATCTGGCACACCGCCGGTGACACGGTCGTGCACGTGCACGGTGACACGGTCGTGCACGTGCACGGTGACACGGTCGTGCACGTGCACGGTGACGAGACCGGTACCTACGAACCGGTCGAGGGTGCGCCCGGGCTCGAGGTGGAGTTCGACGGCGGTTACGTCGAGATCATCCGCCGCACCGGTCGTTTCGGGATCCGTATCCACGACCGGAATGCTCCCGCGGTCGCCGCCTTCACGGAAGTACCGGTGTACGAGCCGGATACGAAGTGGGTTCTCAACGGCCGTTTCGAAGCGTTCGACGAGTCGCGCACCGTGACCACCGGCGCCGTCGTCGACGGTCTCGAACATCATCACAGCGCAGCCGGGCTCGTCCGGTTCGACCACGACGGCAGCGAGCACACGCTCGTCGCGTTCGGCGAGGTCGGCGGGCCATTGCGGGTGTTGTTCACCGACGCGACCAGCGGGGTCACCACCTACCCGGCGGCACGCGCGCTCGACCTCGGTGTCCCGGACGAGAACAACACCGTCACACTCGATTTCACGCGGGCGGCGAATCTGCCCTGCGCGTTCACCGACGCCGCGACCTGCCCGATCGCGCCGGCCGAGAACCGGCTCCCGTTCGCCGTCGAGGCGGGCGAACGCAATCCCCGCACATCGCAGAATCCGGAGTGACCATGGCTGTGACGAATCCGGTTCCGCTGTCCGTGCTGGACCTGTCGCCGGTCAGCGAGGGAGCGACCGTGCCGCAGGCACTGCGCAACACGGTCGATCTCGCGCGGAAGGCCGAGGCGTGGGGTTACCGGCGCTACTGGGTCGCCGAGCACCACTTCGTCGCGGTGGCCTCGTCGTCCCCGGCGGTGCTGATCGGCGCGGTCGCCGCGGCCACGAGCACCATCCGGGTCGGGGCGGCGGCGGTGCAGCTCGGCCACAACACCGCCGCGGGTGTCGTCGAAGCATTCGGCACGCTCGACGCGTTCCATCCGGGGCGGATCGATCTCGGTCTCGGCCGTTCGGGCCAGCGGCGCGCGGAAGCGTTGAAGGCTGCCGCATCCGGTGTCGAGCCCCCGGCGCCGCGCGCCACCGAGATCCGGAACGGCCTGGTGATCCCGCCGCCGTTCCCGACCGGCCGGATCCTCGCCTCGCCGCGTCTCGCGGCCTCGTTCGCGGCGCTCCAGCAGCCCGGCGCGCAGTCGCCGGACTTCGACGAGCAGGTCGCCGACATCCTCTCGTTGCTCGACGGCACGTACCGCACCGCCGACGGCATCGAGCTGCACGCCCATCCGGGGGAGAACGCCGACGTCGAGGTGTGGGTGTTCGGGTCGAGTGCGGGCCCGTCCGCCGCCCTCGCGGGCCGGCTCGGACTGCCGTTCGGGGCGAACTATCACGTCGCACCGTCCAGCACGGTCGAGGCCGTCGAGGCATACCGGGCAGCGTTCCGTCCGTCGAAGTACCTGGCAGAGCCGTATGTGGTGGTCTCGGCGGACGCCGTCGTCGCCGACGACGACGCGACCGCCCGCGAGCTCGCGTCGACGTACGGGCACTGGGCCCACAGCATCCGCTCGGGTCAGGGCGCCGTGCCCTACCCGGACCCGGCGACCGCGGAACCTCTCACCGCCGAGGAACGGGAACTCGTCGACGATCGTCTCGTCACCCAGTTCGTGGGTTCCCCGGGCACGGTCGCCGAACGGCTCGACACGTTGCGCCGGGTCACCGGCGCCGACGAACTCGTCGTCACGTCGGTGACACACCGGCACGAGGACCGGTTGCGGTCCTACGAACTGCTCGCACGGGAATGGGGGCTTGCGGGGCTGCGCGCCGCCTGACCGTGTCCGGGCCGAATGTCACGGCGGTTCGGATAGGCTGAACCGCTGTGACATTCGGCGACGCGGACCGCGACGACAACGGCGAGATCCCGGAATGGGCGCGCGCTCTCGGGCTCGCGCCACATCCCGAGGGCGGCTGGTACCGGGAGACCTGGCGCAGCGACCTCGAGCTGCCCGCCACGGCCCTGCCCGGCTATCCCGCGTCCCGCAGCGCCGGAACCGCGATCCTGTTCCTGCTCGTGCCCGGGCAGCAGTCCGCGTGGCACACGGTGCGCGGTGCCGAGCTGTGGCTGTACCACCGGGGGAGTCCCGTGCTGCTCGAGATCGCGGAACCGGGACCGGAACCCGGTGAGATCACCGAATATCTCGTCGGTCCCGACTTCGCCGAAGGCCACCGGCCGCAGGTCGTGGTGCCGCCCTGCCACTGGCAGCGAGCCCGGCCGGCGGGAAGCGAACCGAGCCTGGTCGGGTGCGTCGTCGTGCCCGGATTCGACTTCGACGACTTCACTCTGGCCGGCAGCTGAACCGGCACGTGCATTTCGCCGGATTCGGGTCTTTGATGTGGGTATGAGTGTCGACAGGAGTGCGGATCCGCTGCGCTTGGCCGCGGGAGCCGCGACGGTGCTGGCCGGTGCGGTCGGGAGCGCGATGGGCGTGAGCATGGACCTCGCCCGCCGGTTGCCCGGCGTCGCGTCGGCCATCGACGGCCTCGAGGCGCGCGGCGACGCTGCCCTGCGCGCGGCGGATGCCGCCGTGGACCGCGTCCTGCGCGTCGTCGTGCGGAAGGTCGTACAGGCGGCGTTGCTCGAAGTGGACATCACCGCCGTCGTCCGCGACCACGTCGACCTCGACGCGATCGCCGAGGGCATCGACGTGGGCCGCATCGTCGACCGGGTCGACATCGACGGGATCGCAGAGCGGATCGACATCGACCGGATCCTCGACCGGGTGGACATCGACGGTGTCGCTGCGCGCGTGGACCTCGAGAAGATCATCGCCCGGGTCGACATCGACGGGATCGCCGCGCGCCTGGATCTGACGCCGATCCTGGACCGGGTGGACATCGACGCGATCGCGGCGCGGGTCGACGTGGACGCGATCATCCGGCGTGTGGACCTGATCGGTCTGGCCGGCACCGTCATCGAGGGCGTCGATCTGCCCGAGATCATCCGGGAATCCACCGGGACGATGTCCACCGAGGCCGTGCAGGGGGTGCGGACCCAGGGCATGCGTGCCGACGACGCGGTCTCCGGATTCGTCGGCCGCATGTTCGGGAGGCACCCCGAGCACCACGAGCACGAGGGGCAGGGGTGAGCGAGCATCGGCCCGCGGGCATCGTCACGCGGGGTCTCGCGGCGCTCCTGGATCTCGGCGTCGTGCTCGCGGGTATGGGCGGCCTGTACCTGTCCTGGGCGCTGATGCGGTTGCTGTTCTCGCCGCAGCAGTTCTCGTTCCCGGACGTGCAGGTCGTCATGTCGATCACGACCTGCAGCGCACTGTCGGTGCTGTACCTGGCGGCGTGCTGGGCGACGACCGGTCGCACCGTCGGCTCGGTCGTGATGGGCCTTCGGGTCGTCGGGCGCAACCGGCAGCTCATGGGCTGGCTCCGCGCGCTGATTCGGGCCGGGTTCTGCGTCGTGTTCCCGGTCGGGCTGATCGTGGTCGCCGTCGATCGGCGACGACGGTCGCTGCAGGACATCGTGCTGCGGACCACGGTCGTCTACGACTGGCAGCCCGATCCTCACCTCGCCGAGCCGCACGGCGGACAGTGAAAACTCCGCCGGAACACCGTTCCGGTCATACTCGAAGCAGATTGAGATCGAAGACATACAGGAGAACTCGGTGGCACAGGGCTTGAAGTTGGGATACAAGGCGTCCGCGGAGCAGTTCGGTCCCCGGGAACTGGTGGAGCTGGCGGTGCTGGCCGAGGAACACGGCATGGATTCGGCGACAGTGTCCGACCACTTCCAGCCGTGGCGGCACAACGGTGGGCACGCTCCCTTCTCGCTGTCGTGGATGACCGCGGTCGGCGAGCGCACGAAGCGCCTGCAGCTCGGCACTTCGGTGCTGACCCCCACGTACCGGTACAACCCGGCCGTCATCGCGCAGGCGTTCGCGACGATGGGCTGCCTGTATCCGGGCCGCGTCATGCTCGGCGTCGGCACCGGTGAGGCCCTCAACGAGATCGCCACCGGCTACCAGGGCGAGTGGCCGGAGTTCAAGGAGCGGTTCGCCCGGCTGCGCGAATCGGTGCGGCTGATGCGCGCGCTGTGGACCGGCGACCGCGTCGACTTCGACGGCGAGTACTACACCACGAAGGGCGCCTCGATCTACGACGTGCCCGAAGGGGGCATCCCGGTGTACATTGCCGCCGGTGGGCCGGTGGTCGCCCGGTACGCGGGCCGTGCCGGTGACGGCTTCATCTGCACCTCCGGCAAGGGCATGGAGCTCTACAACGACAAGTTGCTTCCGGCGGTCGCCGAGGGCGCCGAGAAGGCCGAACGGGACGTCGCGGCGATCGACAAGATGATCGAGATCAAGATCTCTTACGACACCGATCCGGACGCGGCGCTCGAGAACACCCGGTTCTGGGCTCCGCTGTCGCTCACCCCGGAGCAGAAGCACTCGATCGAGGATCCCATCGAGATGGAAGCGGCCGCGGACGCGCTGCCCATCGAACAGGTCGCCAAGCGGTGGATCGTGGCGTCGGATCCCGACGAGGCGGTCGAGAAGGTCAAGGCGTACATCGACGCCGGACTGAACCACCTCGTGTTCCACGCGCCGGGTCACGACCAGAAGCGTTTCCTCGAGCTGTTCGAACGCGACCTGGCGCCGCGTCTTCGCGCGCTCGCCTGATACCGCGATCTTGCAGTGCGGGGTGTCTCACACAGTGAGGCGCCCCGCACCGCATTATGGTGGCTCCCATGAGTGCCGCTGCGGGATCCGTGTCGAGCATCTACATCGCGTCTCCCGAAGGCGACACCGGGAAATCCACGGTGGCGCTCGGCATCCTGCAGATGCTGTGCGCCTCCGCCGCCCGTGTGGGTGTGTTCCGGCCCATCGCACGCTCGGACGCCGACCGTGACTACATTCTCGAGCTGCTCCTCGAACGCATCACCGTCGACCTCGACTACGACGACTGCGTCGGTGTCACCTACGACGAGGTGCACGCGGACCCCGATGCGGCCCTGAGCGAGATCGTGTCCCGATACCACGCCGTCGCCGACCGCTGCGACGCCGTCGTGGTCGTCGGCAGCGACTACACCGAGATCGCGAATCCCACCGAACTGTCGTACAACGCGCGGATCGCGGCGAACCTCGACGCGCCGGTCCTGCTCGCGCTGCGCGGGTCGCGCCGAACCCCCGCCGAGATCGCGCAGCTCGCCGCGGTCTCGTCCGCCGAACTCGCCGCTCACCATGCCCATCTGACCGGGATCGTCGTCAATCGCTGCAACCCGGACGAACTCGACGCCGTCGCCGCGCGGTTCGCCGGGCATCCCGTGCCGGTGTGGACGCTGCCGGAGGTCCCGATCCTGGTGGCGCCGACGATGGCCGAACTGCAGGCCGTCCTGCACGGCGACCTCTACAGCGGCGATCCCGAACTGCTGCACCGCGAAGCGCTGCGAGTCGTGGTGGGCGACATGACCGCCGAGCACATCCTCGAACGTCTCACCGAAGGAGCGGCGGTCGTCGTGTCCGCCGACCGTTCGGACGCCCTGCTGGCCCTCGTCAATGCCGATGCTGCAGAAGGGTTCCCGTCACTGGCGGGCATCATCCTCAACGGGGGGCTGCGGCCCCATCCCGCGATCGCGCAGCTCGTCACAGGTCTCGAACCCACCCTGCCCATCCTCACCACCGATCTCGGCACGTTCGACACCGCCTCCGCCGCGGACCGGACCCGCGGGCGCATGGTGCACGGTGCGCAGCGCAAGATCGACACCGCGGTCGCGTTGATGGAACAGCACGTCGACGCACCGACGCTCCTGGGCCGGCTGAGTCTTCCGCGCCCGACGGTGACGACCCCGCAGATGTTCGAATACCAGCTCATCGACCGGGCCCGCGCGCAACGCCGGCACATCGTGCTGCCCGAGGGCGACGACGACCGCATCCTCCGCGCCGCCGGCCGGGTTCTGCAACGCGGCATCGCCGACATCACGCTGCTCGGTGACGAACCGCAGATCCGCCGGCGCGCCGCCGCACTCGGCATCGACCTCGGGAAGGCGGAGACGATCGACCCGCGGACCTCCGAGCTCGCCGAGCGTTTCGCCGCCGAATACGCCCGGCTGCGTGCGCACAAGGGCATGAATCTCGATCGCGCCCGCGAGATCATGCGTGACATATCCTATTTCGGCACCATGATGGTCCACCTGGGGATCGCGGACGGCATGGTGTCGGGGGCGGCGCACACCACCGCGCACACCATCCGCCCGTCCTTCGAGATCATCCGCACCCGGCCCGGCGTCTCCACCGTGTCGAGCGTCTTCCTGATGTGCCTGGCGGATCGCGTTCTCGTATACGGCGACTGCGCGGTCGTGCCCGACCCGTCCGCCGAGCAGCTCGCCGACATCGCGATCTCCTCCGCGGAGACCGCGGCCCGTTTCGGCATCGAGCCGCGGGTCGCGATGCTGTCGTACTCGACGGGCGACTCCGGGATCGGCGCCGACGTCGACAAGGTGCGCAGTGCCACCGCGCTGGTGCGGCAGCGACGGCCGGATCTGCCGGTCGAGGGCCCGATCCAGTACGACGCCGCGATCGAGCCCACGGTCGCGAGCGCGAAACTCCCCGGGTCCGAAGTGGCCGGTCGCGCAACGGTATTCATCTTCCCCGATCTGAACACCGGCAACAACACGTACAAGGCGGTGCAGCGCAGCGCCGGCGCGGTGGCCGTCGGACCGGTGCTCCAGGGCCTGAACAAGCCGGTCAACGACCTCTCCCGAGGCGCGCTGGTCCAGGACATCGTCAACACGGTGGCGATCACCGCGATCCAGGCACAGGAGGACTGATCCATGACTGCCACCAACGGAGTGACCGCCGGAACCGTGCTGGTGCTGAACTGCGGTTCGTCGTCGATCAAGTTCCAGCTGATCCACCCGGAGACGGGGGAGTCGGTGGTGCACGGGCTGATCGAGCGGATCGGTGAGCCGGAGGGGCGGATCGTCTTCCGCCACGCCACCGGAACCGAAGAGAAGATCGGACCCATCGCCGATCACCGCACGGGACTTCGCATCGTGCTGGACATGGTCGAAGGGCTCGGACGGTCGCTGCACGAGGCCGGCATCATCGCGGTGGGACACCGGCTCGTGCACGGCGGCGGGCTCTTCTACGAGCCGACGCTCATCGACGACGCGGTGGTGCGCGCGGTCGACGACCTGTCCAGCCTTGCGCCCCTGCACAACCCGGCCAACGTCGTCGGCATGGAAGTCGCCCGCGCGGTGCTGCCCGACATCCCGCACGTCGGTGTGTTCGACACCGCGTTCTTCCACGACCTGCCGGCCGCGGCCGCGACGTACGCGATCGATCGGAAGATCGCGGCCGATCACGGCATCCGTCGGTACGGATTCCACGGCACCTCACACGAATACGTCTCGCGGCGGGCAGCGGAGTTTCTCGGCCGCGACTACTCCGAGCTCGGTCAGATCGTGTTCCACCTGGGGAACGGGGCGTCCGCGGCCGCGATCGCGGGTGGCCACCCGATCGACACCTCGATGGGGCTCACCCCTCTCGAGGGCCTGGCCATGGGAACCCGTTGCGGCGACGTCGATCCGGGTGTGCTCATGCACCTGAAGCGCAGCGCCGGTATGGATGTCGAAGCGATCGACGACATGCTGAACCACAGCTCGGGACTCAAGGGGCTGTGCGGTGTCAACGACTTCCGGGCGTTGATCCGGCTGATCGAGGAGGGATCCGCGGACGCGAAACTCGCCTACGACGTGTACGTGCACCGGATCCGGAAGTACCTCGGCGCGTACATGGTCGAACTCGGCGGCGTCGACGTGATCGTCTTCACCGGCGGGGTGGGGGAGCACCGGTCCGAGGTCCGGTTGGACGCGCTGGCGGGACTCGAACGGCTCGGGATCGTCGTCGACCCCGAGTCGAACGCGGCCGAGAGAGGGGACGAACGTCGCATCTCCGCGCCGGAATCGAAGGTGGAGGTGCTGGTGATCCCGACCAACGAGGAACTGGCCATCGCCCGGGCCGCGGCCGCGTTCGCAACAACCTCGTAGGGCTGACCGTCGGGTCCGCCGACGGACAAGACATCAGCGCGCTGTCGGCTGCGCGCGGATATCCCCCGGCTGCGCGGGTTCGGTTGACAGATGCCACGGTCAGAGGAGGCTGCGAGGGCGGATCGCGTTCGCCAGGTCGACGAGGGTGTACCGGTGCGTGCGCGCCGGTGCGCTGCGTGCCAGCGCCCGCAGCGCCGCCTCGGTGCCCCTCCGCAGACCCTTCTCGGTGAACGGGACCCCGAGGATCGGATCGAGGGACTTACGGGAGGCATGGCCGGCGCGCACCCACTCGAGGGCCGTGCCCAGCACCAGTGTGCGCATCTGCAGGGCGCGGCCCTCGTCGAGGGGCAGAGCGTCGACGCGGTGCGCGGCCTCGCGCAGTTCGGCCTCGGTCACGTCGTCGATCGGTCTGTCGTGCAACATGATCAGGATGCTCGTCATGCTGGCCACACTGTGGTGCCGAGACGTCGCGGGCACCTGGTCGAGGGTCGCGACCGCGCCGGCCAGGTCGTGACGGTCGGCGAGCTGACGGGCCAGTCCGAACGCGGCACTGACGATGTTGTGGTCGGTGCGCCACACCGTCCGGTAGTAGTTCTCGCAGAACTGCCGCCACGCCTCCGGATCGTCGCTCTCCCATTGCTGCAGAATGAGTTCCGCGGTCGCGGCCAGGGCGATCTTCGGGGCGGTCTCGCCGGGTAGCGCCTCGAGCACCCGTTCGAATCGGTCGAACGCCGTCTGGAATTCACCGAGCAGCAGCGCGGCGATCCCGGCGTGCCAGTCGATCCGCCAGTCCATGCCCAGGTCGCGTTCGAGATTGCGGAGGATCTCCTCGGCCCGTTCCCCGTGCCCGAGGTCGAGGTGGGCGCGGACCTCGGCGAGGGCGATCTCGCGGGAGAACGAGACGTCGGCGGTGCCCACGACCCGTTCGAGCCCGTTGTCGCGGGCGTGCCGCAGTGCGTCGAGTGTCTGCTGGGGCTCGCTGTGCACGGCAGCGGCGAGCAGCGCCGCGCTGGGGTCGTTCGGATCGATCAACGGAACCGGAAGGGCCCCGGCCACATCCCGCGCAGAGATGTTCTTGTCGCGGACGATGCCGTCGACGAACACGTCCGTCTGCGCGACGGCCTCATCGGTGCCGAAGGTGGTGCGCTGGCGACTGAACTTCGCCGACAGCCCGGGGTGCTCGGTGCCCGTCTGCTGGGACAGGACCTCGCGCAGCACACCGGTGAGCTGCCCGGCCATCTCGTCGGCGGACCGGAACCGCCGTTCCGGGTCGGGATCGGTGGCGCGCAACAGCAATCGATGGAACGAGTCGTACTCGGCGAGCAACGGTGCCTGTTCGGTCGTGGGCAGCCCGTCGACGTAGCGGCCCTTGTCGACGGGCAGGTCCAGCGTCAGCGCTGCCAGGGTCCGGCCGGCGGTGTAGATGTCGGTGACCGGAGTCGGTCCGGTGCGGACGATTTCGGGTGCCTGGTAACCCGGCGTGCCGTACAGGTAGCCGTAGTCCTCGATGCCCGAGACCGCCCCGAGATCGATCAGTTTGGTCTGCTCCTCGGTGACCATGATGTTCTCGGGTTTGAGGTCGTTGTAGACCAGTCCGATCTCGTGCAGATAGCCGAGCGCGGGCAGGACGTCGAGGATGTACGCGATGGCCTGCTCGATCGGCATCCGTTCCGGTTTGGTGTAGGTGTCGAGGATCTCGCGCAGGGTGTGCCCGCCGACGTATTCCATGACGATGTATCCCATCGGGACACCGTCCGGCCGCGGATGCTCGACGAAGTTGTAGATCCGGACGATGCTCGGGTGCGAAACCTCCGCGAGGAACTGCCGTTCGGCCATCGCGACCGCCTGCGCCTCGGCGTCGCCGGCGTGCAGCAGGCCCTTGAGCACGACCCAGCGATCGCTGACGTTGCGGTCGACAGCCAGGTAGATCCAGCCCAGCCCGCCGTGCGCGAGACAGCCCTTGATCTCGTACTGCCCGGCGACCAGATCTCCGGGGGCGAGATTCGGGGTGAACTCGAACGGCGTGCCACACGACGGGCAGTTGCCCGAGGAGGGTCCGGGACCGGAGGCGGTGCTGCGCCCCACCGGTTTTCCGCACTTCCAGCAGAACCGTTTGCCCTCGGCGACCCGAGGATCGCGCAGGACGACACTCGCCGGATCGAGCGGCGCCGGAACCGGGACGTCGACGAGACCGGCGATGCGCCGGCGCAGCAGTCCACGGGGACGCGATCGGCGGCTCGAGCCGCGCTGCGACGGCCCGGTCGGCGGGAGGGAGGCACGCCGGGTCGACTCCGTGGACTGCGCCGCGCCGGGGCGTGGGCTGCGCTGGGTCGACTCGGTGGGTTCCGCCGCGTCGGGGCGTGGGCTGCGCTGGGTCGACTCGGTGGGCTCCGCCGCGTCGGGGCGCGGGCCGCGCTGGGTCGCCGGTCCGCCGGGGAGTTCGGTATCGGCCATCGGATCGTCCCTCAATCCACATACGTCGCGGTCGGCGGTGCCGGTGTCGGCCCGAGGACGGAGAGCCACCTGTCGTACAACTCCGCCCAGGTGCCGTCGCGGCGGATTCGATCGAGTGTGCCGTTCACGAACCGCACGAGATCGTCGTTGCCCAGGGTGATGCCGACACCGTACGGCTCCACACCCATCGAGGCGCCGACGATCTCGAGATTGGGATCCTGGGATGCGAGACCGGCGAGGATGGTGTCGTCGGTGCTCACGGCCTCGACCTGCCCCTGCTGCAGGACGACGAGACAGTCCGCCCACGCCGGGACGGTCAGGATCGACGCCGACGGCTGCACCTGCTGCATGCGGGTCAGCGAGGTGGTTCCGCGCACGATGCAGACCCGCCGGCCCGCGAGATCCGCGGCATTGCGGATGTCCGATCCCTTGACCACCAGGACCCGCTGCTGGGCCAGGAAGTATGTCGACGAGAAGTCGACGCGTTCCCGGCGGGCGCACGTGATCGACATGGTCTTGGCGACGATGTCGACGGTGGAGTCCTGCAGCGCCTGCTCGCGGTCGGCAGAGTTGAGGATCCGGTAGTCGATCAGGTCGGGATCCCCCAGCAGATCGCGCGCGATCTCCCGGGCGATGTCGACGTCGAAACCGGCGATGCGGCCGGTGGCCGGATCACGGAAGCTCATCAGATTGCTGCCGGTGTCGAGACCGACCACCAGCCGGCCGCGGGCACGGATCGCGTCGAGTGTCGGTCCGGTCGTCGCGCCGTCGGGCCGCAGGCTCGCGGTCGGATCCCCGCAGTCGGGCATTTCCGGTTGCGCAGTGGGGGAGGGCGCCAAGGTGGCGCGTTCGGGCAGCGGCACCTCGCTGTAGGGGACCTCGACCCGGGGCAGCGGGGACACCGGCGTCGACGCGCACCCGGCGACGGCGACGACACTGCACAGTGCCGCCACCATCAGCGCCACGCGGCTCCTCACTGGTACTCCCGAAGTCGAGGCCACAATCCGATGGTGACACCGATCAGCGACACCAGGGTGAGCACCACCGCGGCAGGTGCCAGCGCGGACAAGAGCTGGGAGGCGCGGTCCTCGTTGGAACGCAGCTCGGAGCGCGCCGCCTCGATGCCTTCGGCCAAGGCGTCGTCGACGACGGCGAACTGGGCCGCCGATTCGTTCGGACCCGGACCGACCGCCAGGACCGCCGCTGCGGTGTAGTCACCGCGCTGCAGAGCGGCCACCGTCCGTTCGTGCGATTCCATCCATTCGTTGCGGGCGGCGATCGCACGGGCCACGGCATCGTCGGTGACAGCGTCTCCACCCGGGTGGGATTGCAGTAGCTCGCCGAGCCGGGCCATGGACTGTCGGAACGCGGCATCGTATTCGCCGGTGCTGTCCCGCCGGGCCAACAGCAGCGTCTCGGCGGTGCGGGACTGCTGGGCGGTGATGCGGGCCGCGGCGACCGTCCCGAGCGGCTCGGCGCCGTCACTGATGGCGCGTTGCGTCGCACTCGACGACACCAGCCCCGCGACGAGCAGCCACACCAGCAGCAGGCCGGTCGCGGCGATCGACAGGAGCAACCCGGGATTGAGGGCACGCCGGCTGATGCGGGAGATGATCAGGTGGATGCCGCCGAGCGCGGACACTGCGGCGATGAGCAACCCGATCGAGAACCACGGTGGCCGGACCGCGGCGTGCTGGGTGTCCGTGACGGCACGGACACCGAGCATGTGCAGTTCCTGTGCCATCGGCAACAGCGAGGTCTGCATGAGGTTCGACGCTTCGCCGAGGTACGCGCTGCCCACCGGATTGCCCGAGCGGTTGTTGGCCCGGGCCGTCTCGATCAGGCCCGTGTACACGGTCAGCCGCCCGGAGATCCCCGACAGGAGGCGGGCACTGTCCGGGTCGTCATCGGCACCGATGGCCGCCGCGACCAGCTGCGCCGACGCCTCCGCCACGGCCTGCTCGTACCGCTCGCGGACGGCCTTCGGTTCGATGCCGCCGGAGATGAACCCGGTGACCGCCGCCGCGTCGGCGACGGACAACGCGCTGTAGAGATCCTGGGACGCGTCCGCCAGCGGCTCGATCGTCGACAGCAGATGATCGTGCGTGGCCTTGCGGCTGCTCACCGTCTGGGTCGCGACGAACCCCGAGATCGCCACCAGGATCGACACGAGCGTCCCGAGCACGATGAGCTTGGCGGGTGTCGAGCGCAGCACGGCACCCAGATCGTCGGGCACCTGCGGGCCGCTCGACCGTCCCTGCTCGAAAACCCGGGCGGTCCGTGTCTCGGGGGCCCGCTGCTCGGCGTGGTCGGGGCCGGGGTCGATCGTGGGGTGTAGGCGAGGGTCCACCAATCGCCCCTTTCGGTGTTGCACAGTCCTTGGCGAGCATATAAGCAGTACGAACAGGAATGCGCTGCGCGAGTGCGTCGGAACAGGGGTTCGACAGCCCGCGGCGGCCGGTAGGGAGGACGGACACGATGCGCGGTGACGGTGACGGATGGGCCGTCGGCCCCGACGGCGATCGCCGGTGGGGCAAGCACGGTGCGGCCGGGCTGTTGTTGCGTGCGCCTCTGCCCGACGGCCGGCCCGCGGTGCTGCTGCAACACCGCGCCGCGTGGAGTCACCAGGGCGGAACCTGGGCGCTGCCCGGCGGCGCCCGCGACAGCCACGAAAGCACCGTCGACGCCGCGGTACGCGAAGCGCACGAGGAGACCGGCATCGACGTGTCGGTGGTTGCGGTCCGAACCGAGCGCGTCACCGCCGGGGTCGTCGGCGGCTGGACCTACACGACCGTCGTCGCCGACGCCGGGATCCCGCTGGCCACCGTCCCCAACGGCGAGAGCACCGAACTGCGATGGGTGCCGGAGGTCGAGGTCGAGGCGATGGCGCTGCACGCGGGGTTCGCCGCGTCCTGGCCGACGCTGCGCACCCGCGTGGTCCGGGTCCTGCTCGACACCGCGAACGTGCTCGGCTCCCGCCCGACCGGCTGGTGGCGCGACCGGCCGGGAGCGACCGGGGCACTGCTGAACGAGCTGGCGGCGGTGCTGCCCCGGACCCTCGAACTGCCCGACGGCGGGTTCGGCTGGGTGACGCAGATCGAGGCCGTGCTCGAAGGCCAGGCCCGGGACGCGATCGTCGAGGACGCCCGCATCCCGGTGCACGCCGCCACCGGAAGCGGGGACGACGAACTGGCCCGCCTCGCCGGGGCGACCGCCACCCTCACGTCGGAGGTGACGGTGGTCGTGACCGCCGACCGCGGGCTACGGGAGCGCCTGCCCGATTCGGTGATCGCGTTGTCGCCCTCGACCGTCCTCGACTGGCTGTAGACGGTTACGCAGGTAGACCGGCCTTCAGCGCAGCGGCCGCGGCACGCGGATCGGCGGCCTTCGTGATCGCCCGAACCACCGCGACACGGGTGGCGCCGGCGGCGACCACCTCGGGCAGTCGCTCGATGTCGATCCCGCCGATCGCGAACCACGGACGGGTCGGATGCGACTGAGCGACCTCCCGGATGACCTCCAGACCCGCCGCGGTGCGGCCCGGCTTGGTCGGGGTGTCCCATACCGGGCCGGACGCGAAGTAGTCGACACCCTCCTCGATCTCGGCGAGGGACGCCTGTGCGCGGCTGCCCGTGGATCGGCCGATGACGATGTCCGGACCGAGGATGTTGCGGGCGTGGGCGACCGGCAGATCCCCCTGACCCAGATGCAGGATGTCCGCGCCCGCCGCCAGTGCGATGTCGGCGCGGTCGTTGACGGCGAGCAGTGCGCCGTGGCGCCGGCACGCGTCGGCGAGGATCTCGAGCGCGGCCAGTTCGTCGCGTGCCTCGAGGCGGCCGAACTTCTTCTCGCCCGCCGAGTCCTTGTCACGCAACTGGATGATGTCGACTCCGCCGGCGAGGGCTTCCTCCGCGAATCGAGCCAGGTCGCCGGTGTCCCGGCGGGCGTCGGTGCACAGGTACAGACGCGCGTCCGCGAGTCGTTCCCGAGGTGAAGGATGGTTGCCACGATAGGAAGTCACAGCCCAGACGGTAACCTCTGAGGGAGAGATGACAACACGGGAGTCCCGGGGAACGCGGGGCTGAGAGGGGGCCTGCCGGCCCCGACCGTTATGACCTGACCCGGATCATGCCGGCGCAGGGAGTGAGGTGGACGCAGGATGGGAACGGTAGCCGTCGTCGGTGGCGGTGTCATCGGGTTGTCGATCGCGTGGCGCGCGGCGAGCGCCGGCTGGGACGTGACAGTGCACGACCCGACCCCCGGAGCGGGCGCATCCTGGGTCGCCGGTGGCATGCTCGCGCCGCTGTCGGAGGGCTGGCCCGGCGAGGAACACGTCCTGGAACTGGGCGCGGCGTCACTCGCGCGCTGGCCGGAGTTCGGGGACCGGTTGCAGCGCGCGACCGGGTGCGACCTGTTCACCTCGGACGGGTCGCTCACTGTCGCGCTGGATGCCGCCGACGCCGCCGACCTGCGCACCGTCGCGGAATGGGTGCAGGCGCAGGGCCACGAGATGCGGGTGCTCACCCGTGCCGAGATCCGGGAGCTCGAGCCGTCGCTCGGCCCGCGGATCCGCCTCGGGTTGCTCGCCCCGACGGAACTGGCCGTGGACAACAGGATCCTCGTCGACGCCCTGCATCGCGCCTGCGTCGAGGCCGGGGTGCGGTTCGTCGCGACCGCGGTCGATTCGCTCGACGCGCTGCCCGCGGACCGGGTGGTGCTCGCGGCGGGTTCGGCGTCGGCCCGGTTGTGGCCGGGCCTTCCGGTGCGGCCCGTCAAGGGCGAGATCCTGCGGTTGCGGGCCCGGCCCGGTGTCACCCCCGCCCCGAGCCGCACCATCCGCGGCAGTGTGCACGGCCGGCCGGCCTATCTGGTGCCGCGCGGCGACGGTCTCGTCGTCGGCGCCACCCAGTACGAGGCCGACGACACGCAGGTGACGGTCGCCGGGGTGCGGGACCTCATCGCCGATGCGGAAGCGCTGCTGCCGGCGATCGGCGAGTACGAGCTGTACGAGGCGACGGCGGGACTGCGGCCGATGAGCCCGGACAACCTGCCGTTGATCGGGCGGCTGTCCGAACGGGTCGTCGCCGCGACCGGGCACGGACGCAACGGGGTCCTGTTCACCCCGATCACCGCGGACGCCGTGCTCGCCGAACTCGCCGACGATCCGCTCGCCGAAGCGAAAAACGCCGACCCGCAAAGATTTTCGAAGGAAGGGCTGTGATGACGAACCCGATCTCGGTGGGGATCACCGTCAACGGTGAGGACCACTACTTCGCCGAGGCGCCGACGGTCGCCGAACTGCTGGTGCAGCTGGGGCTGCCGGAGAAGGGCATCGCGATCGCCGTCGACGGCGCGGTGTTCCCGCGCGGGCGGTGGTCCGAACCGGTCGGAAAGGGCTGGCAGATCGAGATTCTCACGGCGGTCCAGGGTGGCTGAGCTCCGTGACCCGGCACACGACCTGCCGCAGCTGACCATCGCCGGACGCACCTTCGCGTCGCGGTTGATCACCGGCACCGGCGGCGCCGCGAATCTCGCGGTGCTCGAGGAAGCGCTCGTCGCCTCGGGTACCGAACTGACCACCGTCGCCATGCGACGCGTCGACGCCGCCTCCGGCACCGGGGTGCTCGACCTGCTGCGCCGCCTCGACATCACCCCGCTCCCGAACACCGCGGGCTGCCGCGGCGCGAAGGAAGCGGTGCTCACCGCGCAACTGGGCCGCGAGGCCCTCGAAACCGATTGGGTCAAGCTCGAGGTCATCGCCGACGAACGCACCCTGCTGCCCGACGCCATCGAATTGGTCTCGGCGGCAGAGCAACTCGTCGACGACGGGTTCGTGGTCCTGCCGTACACGACGGACGATCCGGTCCTCGCGAAGCGCCTCGAGGACGTCGGATGCGCGGCGGTGATGCCGCTCGGCTCGCCGATCGGCACCGGACTGGGCATCGCCAATCCGCACCACATCGAGATGATCGTCGAAGCCGCCGGTGTCCCGGTGGTGCTCGACGCGGGCATCGGCACCGCGTCCGACGCCGCCCTCGCGATGGAACTGGGCTGCGACGCGGTGCTGCTCGCGACCGCGGTGACCCGGGCCAAGGACCCGGCTCTCATGGCGTCGGCGATGCGGCACGCCGTCGAGGCAGGTTTCCGGGCCCGGCACGCCGGACGGATCCCGAAGCGGTTCTGGGCGCAGGCGTCCTCGCCGCTCGAACCCTAGGGCCGGTGTCGGATCCGGCGGCTGCTCGTCGGGCGTGTCCCTGCACATTCCGGATGGATCGGGCAGGGTAGGGGTCATGATCGAAGTGACGGGACTGACCAAGACCTTCGGATCGACGACGGCAGTGGACGACGTGACGTTCACGGTCCGGCCCGGCATCGTCACCGGCTTCCTCGGTCCGAACGGTGCCGGTAAGACCACGACGATGCGGCTGATCCTCGGTCTCGACCGGCCCACTGCCGGCACCGCCCTGATCGGCGGGCGACCCTACCGGGAGTTGCAGCGGCCGCTGCGCACCGTCGGGGCGCTGCTCGACGCGAAGTGGGTGCATCCGAACCGGTCGGCCCGCGCGCACCTGCGGTGGATGGCCGCGTCGAACGGGCTGCCCGCGTCGCGGGTCGAGGAAGTGCTGCGTCAGGTGGGCCTGACCGAGGTCGCGAACAAACGCGCGGGTGGGTTCTCGCTCGGCATGTCACAGCGTCTCGGTCTGGCCGGGGCCCTGCTCGGCGATCCGCAGGTGCTGTTGTTCGAC
This sequence comes from Rhodococcus sp. NPDC003382, assembly GCF_053589135.1. Lineage (NCBI taxonomy): Bacteria > Bacillati > Actinomycetota > Actinomycetes > Mycobacteriales > Nocardiaceae > Rhodococcus > Rhodococcus sp. NPDC003382. Next base: position 90,534 of record NZ_JBSFRH010000013.1, on the reverse strand, counting down.
GAGCCGGTCAACGGGCTCGATCCCGAGGGGATCGTGTGGATCAGGCGGTTCATGCAGGCACTCGCAGCCGAGGGCCGGACCGTTCTGGTGTCGAGTCACCTGCTGTCGGAGATGGCGCAGACCGCCGACCACCTGCTGGTGATCGGGCGGGGCCGGCTCATCGCCGACACCTCCGTCGACGCATTCGTCGCGCAGGCCTCCGAAGCGGTGGTGCGGGTGCGCAGCCCCCAACTCGACGTCCTGCGGGCCGCGCTCGTCGAGCGCGGGCACGCCGTCCACGACGACGACGGTGCGCTCGTGGTCACCGGCGCGACCGCGGCGGAGGTCGGAGAGCTCGCCGCCGCCCGGTCGGTGGTGCTGCACGAACTCGCCGGACAGCAGGCCTCGCTGGAAGAGGCGTTCATGAAGATGACCGGTGGCGACGTGCAGTTCCACGGCACCGGCGCCGATTCCGTGATGAAGGGTGGCCTGTGATGAGCGTGGCGATCGACACGTTGCGAGCCGAACGCATCAAGCTGACGTCGGTGCAGTCGCCGTTCTGGTGCACCGTGGTGATCGTCGCGCTCGGTCTGGGCCTGGCCGCGATCCTCGGTGCGGCGGCGAAGGCGTCGATGTCCTCGGACGACGAAACGGTCCGCTTCTATCCCACCGTCGACGTCGCCGTCAGCGGTGTGACCGGTTTCGGTGTGCTGGTGTTGATGATCCTGGCGGCGCTGTCGGTGACCAGCGAATACCGGTTCGGCGTGATCCGCTCCACGTTCCAGGCTCTGCCGAACCGCACGGTCGTCCTCGCCGTCAAGGCACTGCTGATCGGTGTGCTCGGCGCGGTCCTGACCGGGGTGCTGGCGTTGGCCGCGGTCTATCTGACGAAGGCGCTCGCCGGGTCGGAGGCCGGACGGGACCTCGTGCTCGAGGGGGCGACGTGGCGGACGATCTACGGCACCGCGCTGTTCGCGCTGCTCGCGTCCATCCTGGCGGTGGGGGTGGGCGCCCTGCTGCGTCAGTCCGCCGGCACCATCGCGATCCTGCTGCTGTGGCCGATGCTCATCGAATCGCTGTTCGGGCTGTTCGGGTCGTTCGGCCGGAACGTGCAGCCGTTCCTGCCGTTCGCGAACATCAACTACTTCCTGGGCACCGACCAGGGCATCGATTTCCATTGGGGCCCGTGGGGTGCGCTCCTGTACTTCGCGGTGTTCGTGCTGGTGGTGTTCGGCGCCGCCGTGGCGGTGGTGAACCGGCGCGACGCCTGATGCGGTTCGCTCGGACCCCGGTGGCCCGGGGTCCGAGCGGATCCGTTCCGACGGCTACGACTGCGGGGTCGTGAGGGCCGCGATCGTCGACGCGTACATCGTCGACTTGATGGCTCCGAGCGTGCCGGGGTCCTTTCCGACCAGCGGCGCGACCGTGCCCACGGCCGAGGTAACCAGGGCGGATTCCTCGGCGGTGGCGTCGACGATGCCGGCGGCGAGCGCGTCGGGTCCGCCGAATCGTCGCCCGGTGGTCATTGCCGCGGTCGCGGTGCGGGGGGTGGTCTTGGCCTGGACCAGCGCGGCCATCCCGGGCGTGAACGGGATCCGGATGTCGACCTCGGGCAGGCAGAAGAAGCCGCGGTCGGTGCGCATCACCCGGAAGTCGTGGGCCAGCGCGAGCATCGCGCCGGCACCGAACGCGTGCCCGTTGATCGCCGCGATCGTCGGGACCGGCAGGGTGAGGACACGCGCGAACAGTCCGTGCACCCGGTCGACGTACCACTGGGCCTTCTCGCCGTTCGCCGAGAGCCATTGCAGGTCCAGGCCGTTGGAGTAGAACTTTCCGTTCGCGACGGTCACCAGCGCGGTTGGTTCACCGGCTTCGATCTCGTCGAGTGCGGCATCGACGCGGTCGAGCCAGTCGGGGGAGAAGCGGTTCTCGTCGTCGCCGAGGTTCAGGACGGTGACGGTGTCGTGGCGGGTCGTGGTGACGGTCATGGTCTGCCTTTCGGGGTGTGGGTTTCGGGGCCGAGTGCCAGCACCGCGCGGACCGCGGCGGCGAGTCGGCGACGAGCAACCGGATCGCGATATCTGTTGGTGTGCAACAGAAGTCCGGTGGGCAGGGCGACGATGCAGGAGTGCACGACGTCGACGGCGGCGCCGTCGCGCCGATTCCACAGTGCCGTGGCCAGTTCCGCCATCAGTTCGCCGAGTTCGTGGTCGAGGCGGAACAGTTCGCGGGCCAGGTCCTCGGGCAGTGAGGCTCCGAGCAGGTCGGTGCGGCGCACGGTCAGCACCAGCCGCGCCGACGTCGGGTGGCGTTCGGCGAAGACGGCGGGTGCGTCGGCGGCGGCGACGACGGCCTCGACCGCCGGGGCCTCGGCGTCGCGGTCGGCCAGGGCGGCGTCGACGGCCTCGCGCTGGACGTCGAGGAAGCGGCGCCCGGCGCGCAGCCAGGCCTGCCCGACGACGCCGAGACGCGACCCGAAGGCGTGATAGATCGCGCCGTTCGACATGCCGGTGGCGTCGGTCAGGGCCCTGAGTGTGACGGCCGCGGCACCGGATTCGGCCGCGATGCGCTCGGCGGCGTCGAGCAGGCCGTCGAGGTCGTAGGTGCGGGTGCGGGCCATGCGCACACCATAACAGAGCAAGTGCTCTGTTATCGGTACGGTGTCGTCCACCGGGTCGGAGAAGGTCGTGTGGGTATCCTCGCCGGATGGGGTGGACCGTGGCGAACGCGAGGAATCTGACCGGGATCGTGATCGTCGCCGCGGCGCTGGGGGTCGGCGCCTGCTCGAACGCATCTGCTCCGCCCGCGCCGCCCGCGCCGCCGCTCGACGGACCGGCACTCGCCGAGGCGGTCGAGCTCGACGCGGTCCTCGGGCACCTGCAGGAACTCGAACGCATCGCCACCGAGAACGACGGCAACCGGGCCCTGGGGACCCCCGGCTACGACGCCAGCGTCGACTATGTGGCCGGAAAGCTCCGCGACGCCGGGTTCGACGTGCAGACACCGGAATTCGACGTCACCTCGTTCGACGTCGAGAACGCGTCGCTGACCGTGGACGGCGCACCCGTCGAACTGCGGGTCCTCGCGATGTCGCCGTCGACCGGTCCGGACGGGATCACCGCCCGCCTCGTGCGGGTTCCCGCCGACGACACCCCGGGCTGTGAGGCCACCGACTACGACAACCTCGACGTCGCCGGGGCGATCGCCGTCGTCGACCGGGGTGTGTGCCCGTTCTCGGACAAGCAGAAGGCCGCCGCCGAGCGCGGGGCCGCGGCGCTCCTCGTCGTCAACAACGAACCCGGACCGCTCGCCGGCGGCACCCTCGGGGAGGACGGCGACCGGTTCATACCCGCGGCCGGTGTCAGCGGCGACGACGGTGCCGCGCTGGCTACGGGTACGAGCGCGACGCTGATCGTCGACACCGTCATCGAGGACATCCGCTCGCGAAACGTGATCGCGCAGACCGCAACCGGCGACACCGACAACGTGGTCGTCGTCGGCGCGCACCTCGACAGCGTCCCGGAAGGCCCCGGCATCAACGACAACGGCAGCGGTGTCGCCGCGGTGCTCGAGACCGCGCTGCAACTCGGCCCCGACCCGAACGTCGCCAACGCGGTGCGGTTCGCGTTCTGGGGCGCCGAGGAGATCGGCCTCGTGGGCTCGACGCGGTACGTCGAATCCCTGTCCGACGACGAGCGCAACGCGATCGCGCTGTATCTCAACTTCGACATGCTGGGCTCCCCGAATCCCGGATATCTCGTCTACGACGGCGACGACTCGGATGCCGTGGGGTCGGGTCCGGGCCCGGAGGGCTCGGCCGGCATCGAGCAGACCTTCCGGTCGTTCTTCGAGTCCCGCGGCGTCGCCGCCGACGGCACCGACTTCGACGGCCGGTCGGACTACGGCCCGTTCGTCGAAGCCGGGATCCCGGCCGGTGGTGTGTTCAGCGGCGCCGACGAACGCAAGTCGCCGGACCAGGCGGGCAAGTGGGGTGGTGAGGCCGACACGCCGTTCGACCCGAACTACCACTCGCCGGAGGACACCCTCGCCAACATGGACCGCGACGCGTACGCGGTCACGGCGGCGTCGGTCGGCTACGGCGTCGGTGTCTACGCGCAGTCGCTCGACGGCGTGCCGACCGGGGACGCGCGGGATCAGGAGCGATCCGGCAACTGACCGATCAGGCCTGTAGTCGCCACAGCGGATTGACCGGTCCGTGCCCGCCGCCGAGGTCGTACGACCACTCGAGGCACTTGGTCACCCACTCCTTCGCGAACGCGACCGCATCCGGCACCGACCAGCCGTGCGCGAGTGCCGACGCGATCGCCGCGGCAAGGGTGTCGCCGCCGCCGTGATCGTTGCCCGTGTCGATGCGCGGGCTGGTGAACTCGAGGAAGCGGTCGCCGTCGAACAGCAGATCGGTGCTGTCCGGCGAGGTCCGCAGGTGTCCGCCCTTGACGATTGCCCACTGGGCGCCGAGCGCGTGCAGGGCTTCGGCGGCTCGTCGCGCGGTGGGATCGTCGACGACCTCGATGCCCGTGATGAGCCGGATCTCGTCCAGATTCGGTGTCACGACGGTGGCTTGGGGGACGAGCACGGTGCGCACCGCGTCGAGGGCCTCGGCGTGCAACAGTGGGTCGCCGTGCATCGACGCGCACACCGGATCCACCACGAGCGGAATCTGCCGTCCGTGCCCGATGCCGACCTCCGTGCACACCTGCGCGACCGCCTCGATGATCGCGGTCGACGCCAGCATCCCGGTCTTGGCCGCCGTCACACCGATGTCGTCGACGACGCAGCGCACCTGCGCGGCCACGGTCTCGGGGGGAATCTCGTGGAATCCGCTGACGCCCAGCGAGTTCTGGACGGTCACGGCCGCCACCGCGACGCAGGCGTGGACGCCGCACATCGCCATGGTGCGGGAGTCGGCCTGGATCCCCGCGCCTCCGCCGGAATCGGTGCCGGCGATGGTGAGGGCCCGGATCGGGGTCTGGCCGCGCGGGGCCAACGGCAGCAACTTCACGCGCGTGAGCCTACCGGGGTCCCGCGAGCGCTACCGGACCGCGACGGTGCGTACCGGTGAGAGCGGCCGGATTCCGGCGAATGTCCTGGTTGCGAGGGTCGTTCGGCCTATCCCGGCGACCGCTCGATGTGGAGCATCATGTAACCGGACCTTCCGGATCGAGGTGGGTGAGAAATACCGGGAGGGGTTACCTACAGACGGCATGTCGTGCTCTATAGTGGCGTGCGTCACATTTGTTCCAGGTACGACGGAGGGTTCATGGTCACCAACTTGCCGCATGCCGAGGTGTCCGACAATGCGGATCAGAACCGCTTCGAACTTCGGCTCAACGGCGATCTCGTGGGCATCCTCGGCTACTTCGACGCCGCCCGCCCGTCGGGTGTTCCGGGGCAGAACCATCCTGTCGTCGACTTCCTGCACACCGTGATCGTCGAGGACTTCGGTCATCAGGGACTCGCGGGCATCCTCGTCGGACGGTCGTTGGACATCGCCCGCCGTCGCGGCTGGAAGGTCCGCCCGGTCTGCACGTACGTGCAGCGATTCCTCGGAACCAACCCCGAATACCGCGACGTGATCGTGCCGCTCGAACTGGTGCGCCGTCGTGCGTGACCGGTAGAGGAAAGGTCAGTCCGTCAGATCCACCACGACGGGAGCGTGATCGCTGGCGCCCTTGCCCTTGCGTTCGTTCCGGTCGATCTCCGCACCGCTGACGCGCGCGGCGAGCGCCGGCGAACCGAGGACGAAGTCGATCCGCATGCCCTGCTTCTTGGGGAAACGCAGCTGCGTGTAGTCCCAGTACGTGTAGACGCCCGGGCCGGGCGCGTGCGGGCGCACCACGTCGGTGAAGCCGCCCTCGAGGAACGCCGCGAACGCGTCGCGCTCCGGCTGGGAGGTGTGGGTCTTGCCCTCGAAGAAGGCCGGATCCCAGACGTCCTCGTCGGTCGGCGCGATGTTCCAGTCGCCGACGAGCGCGATCGGAGTGTGCGGGTCCGCGGCGAGCCAGCCCTGGGCGTCGGCGCGCAGCTTCGCGAGCCACTCCAGCTTGTAGGTGTAGTGCGGATCGTCCAATTCGCGACCGTTCGGGACGTACAGGCTCCACACCCGCACACCGCCGCAGGTCGCGCCGATCGCGCGGGCCTCCTGCGCGGGCGCGGCCTCGGGGTCCTTCGTGAATCCGGGCTGGTCCTCGAACCCGATCTGCACGTCGTCGAGTCCGACGCGGGAGACGATCGCGACGCCGTTCCACTGACTCAGCCCGACGTGCGCGACCTGGTAACCGAGCTCCTCGAAACGCGCGTACGGGAACTGCTCGTCCTTGCACTTGGTTTCCTGCATGGCCAGCACGTCGGTTCCGGTTCGCTGCAACCAGTCGACGATCCGGTCGGTCCGGGCACGGACGGAGTTCACATTCCAGGTAGCAAGACGCACACCGACACTCTAGGCGAGCGGTCCGACATGCTCGGTCGCGTACCGGTAGCGGTGGTGATCGACGAACCCCAGCTCCCGGTACATCGCCCGCGCCGCGGTGTTCTCCTCGGCGACCTGCACGTAGGCGTGCGTCGCGCCGCGTCCGCGGCCCCAGCGCAGCAGCGATCCGCACAGCAGGGTACCCAGGCCGTTCCGGCGGTGCTCGGGGGCGACCTCGACCGCGGTCAGCCCCACCCAGCGCCGGCCGTCGGAGGCGTCGGTCACCGCGGCCCGGCCGATCGCGACCGGTTCGGTGCCGGGCGCGCCGATCCTGCCGAAGCCGAGCACACCGCGCGCGACCGCACCGAGCACGCCCTGAGCCTCGTCGGGCAACGTCCCGCCCCGGTACCGCGACAGCCACTCCGGGTCCGGCCGCCCGGTCACGACGACCGGCGTCGGCCCCTCCGGCAGCGGCACGTTCTCGAGATCCGCCGCCATGACCTGCACGTCCTCGCTCGCGGACCAGCCCGCGGGAACCCGGGCGAGCCGATCGGGAACCAGCAGACGGAGCGGAAGCCCCCGCTCGGCGAACCAGCCGGCGAGCCGTGCGAGGACCTCCGGGTCGGCGGGGTCGGCGACGGTACCGGGGTCACCGAGCGGAATCGCCGAGTTGGCCCGGCGGGTGAATCCGGCGCCGGCCCGCAGCAGCCAGCCGTCCACCCATTCCATTTCGAGTCCGGGCCAGGCCGCGACGGCCGCGACCTCGAGCGCGCGGATCTCGCGGGTCCGGATCGGCCGCGCGGCCAGCGCCCTGAGCGCGACCACGGCGTCCGGCGCGACCTGCACGATCTGCCGCGTCTCGGTGCGCACCACGACCGCGGGTTCCAGGGCCACGAGCTCGCCGATCACATCGGTCATCGGGTGGCTGTAGCCGGCGGGCAGGCGGTAGCGCAGCACGACCCGGGTGCCCAGCGGGATCCCGCCTGCAGGCTCCGAAGGCCCGGAAGGACCGGTGGGGCCGGCAGGATCGGCAGGCTCGGAAGGCATTGCGGCGTCGTCGGTCCTTGTTCTCAGTCTTCGTCGTCGTGGCCGAACGGATCCTCGACGGACCCCGGCAGCCACGTGAGTCCGGGCACACCCCAGCCGGCACGCTTGATCGTCTTCTTCGCCGCGCGCGCGTTGCGGCCGATCAGGACGTCGATGTACAGGAAGCCGTCGAGGTGTCCGACCTCGTGCTGGAGCATGCGCGCGAAGAAGCCGCGGCCCTCGATCTCGACCGGGTTGCCCTCGGCGTCGGTGCCGGTGACCTTCGCCCACTCGGCACGACCGGTCGGGAAGTTCTCGCCGGGAACGGACAGGCAACCCTCGAGGTCCTCGTCCGGGTCGGGCATGGTCTCGGGGATCTCGGAGGTCTCGAGGACCGGATTGATCACCACACCGCGGCGGCGGGCGACGTTGCCGTTCTCGTCGCGGTCCGGGCAGTCGTAGACGAACAGACGCTTGGCCACCCCGACCTGGTTCGCGGCGAGGCCGACTCCGTTGGCCGCGTCCATCGTCTCGTACATGTCCGCGATCAGCTGGGCGAGTTCGGCGGGCGACTCGGTCACCGGCTCGGTGGGGTTGTGCAGAACCGGGTCGCCGGTGATCACGATGGGAAGGATGGCCATGGAGGAACAGAATAGTGCGCCGGACTCGCCTGATCGACGAGCCGGTACCTGTCGCCGGCCCGTGGTTCAATTGGCGTCGGAAACACACAGGTGCAATCGGTGTGATTCGAGGCAGGCGAGGAGTGAGATGGACGGCGCAGCGGCGCACAATGTGAACCGGTCCGTGGACGATGCCCAGCAGAGCAGCGACGCCGCCGAGGTCCCAGCTCCCGCGAACCCCAACGAGGTGGGGGAACACGGACTGACCCGCAGGGAGCACGACATCCTGGCGTTCGAACGCCAGTGGTGGAAGTACGCGGGCGCCAAGGAAGAAGCCATCAAGGAACTGTTCGGGCTGTCCGCGACCCGGTACTACCAGGTGCTCAATGCGCTGGTGGACCGGCCGGAAGCGCTCGCCGCGGATCCGATGCTGGTCAAGCGGCTGCGCCGCCTGAGGGCGAGCCGTCAGAAGGCCCGGGCCGCACGGCGGCTGGGCTTCGAGATCACCCGCTGACGGCGGGCGGACATCGACGAGGCAACTATGGTCGAAGGCGTGCGTACGAACACCGAGCCCTCGGGACCACCGCTGCGGGCACTCGCGATGGTGCTGATCTCGCTGGCGATCCTGTTCGGAGGCATCGGCCTGGCGTCCCTGGGCGGTTCCGACTCGGAGAGCGCGGCGCCGCCGGCGACCGAACCGGCCGCGGCCCCTGCGACGTCGACCACCGTGTCTCCGGCCAGGGCGGCTGCTGCCCCCACCACGACCGTCGCTGCTCCGACGACCACCGCCGCGCGGGCGACGACCACGACGCCTGCCTCCACGGGCGCGTCGTCGCTGATCGAGCTCGCGCCCGAGTCGGCCACCCCGGTGCGGGTGTTCAACAACAGTGAGATCGCGGGCCTCGCCGCGCAGACCGCGAGCCTGCTCGAGGACGACGGGTTCGTCATCAGCGAGACCGGCAACTACAGCGACGGGCTGATCGCCACGACCTCCGTGTACTACGGAACCGGTGCCGGCGAACGCGAGACCGCCGAAGCCGTCGCCGAAGCGCTCGGCGTGACCGCGCAGCCGCGATTCGAGGGAATCGCGGACTCCTCGCCCGGTGTCATCGTCATCGTGACCTCGCAATGAGGGCGATTCGGGCCCGGTTATGATCGAGTGACTTTCCGGCATTCCGAAGGAGCGGTTTGATGGCCTCGAGTTCCACCCGTCGCATGTCCTGGCGTGCGCTCGCCCCGATCGTCGCGATCGCCGCGGTGGGCCTGAGCGCCTGCACCAACAGCCAGGAAGCCTCCGACGTCGTCGGCACCACCCCGCCGGTGTGGACCGGTTCGCCGGCACCCGAAGCCGGTGCCCACGGCGAAACCCACGGAACCGCCACCAGTGGTGAGGCCGCCGCCGGGACCGAGACGCTGACCGCGACGCTGAAGACCCCCACCGGTGAGGACGCGGGCACCATCGAGTTCGCCGGCCACGGCGACGGTGTCGAGGTGACGCTCGAGCTCGAGGGTCTTCCCGCCGGCTACCGCGGTGTGCACGTGCACGCCATCGGCAAGTGCGAACCCAACTCCACCGCCCCGACCGGCGGCGAGCCCGGCAACTTCCTCTCCGCCGGTGGGCACCTGCAGGCGCCCGGCCACACCGCCGTTCCGGAGAGCGGCGACCTCGGCGCGTTCGTCGTCACCGAGGACGGCACCGCCGCGGCCACCGTCACCACCACGGCCTTCACGATCGAGGATCTCCAGGGTCCGGAGGGCACGTCCGTCGTCGTGCACGAGGAAACCGCAGGCGGCGCGCGCCTCGCGTGCGGCGTGATCGGCTGATCGGCCACCGCGTAACGGGATTCACAGCAAAACCCCTCACAGCGCCCCCGCGACCGGCTCTCGGTCGCGGGGGCGCTGTGGTTGGATTTGAGTGTGTCTGTCGAGTTTCCCGGTTCGCCGCGTCCCACGCTCGGTGTGGAATGGGAGATCGCGCTGGTCGACAAGTCGACGCGGGATCTGTCGAACACCGCTGCGGTCGTCTTCGACGCGGTCGAGTCCGAAGCCGGGCAGACTCCCCGGCTGACGAAGGAGTTCCTGCGCAACACCGTCGAGCTGGTGACGGACGTGCACGACACCGTCGCCGAGGCCGTCGACGATCTGTCCGAATCGCTCGATCTGCTCCGGACCGCCGCGGACCCGCTGGGGGTCGACCTGATGTGCGCGGGCACGCACCCGTTCGCCCAGTGGTCCGACCAGGTGGTGACCCGCTCGCCGGACTACGACGAGATGATCGACCGCACCCGCTGGTGGGGACGTCAGATGCTCATCTGGGGTGTGCACGTCCACGTCGGTATCTCGTCGGCGGAGAAGGTCGTCCCGATCCTCAACGCGATGCTCGTGAAGTATCCGCACCTGTTGGCGTTGTCCGCGTCGTCGCCGATCTGGGCCGGATTCGACACCGGATACGCGAGCAACCGGGCGCTCATGTTCCAGCAGTTGCCCACCGCGGGGCTGCCCTACCACTTCGCGAACTGGGCCCAGTACGAGTCGTTCATCGAGGACCAGCTCAAGTCCGGGGTCATCAGCAAGCCGGGCGGCATGCACTGGGACATCCGGCCCTCACCGAAGTGGGGGACCCTCGAGGTTCGCGTGTTCGACGGCATCACCAACCGCGCCGAGTTGGCCGCCCTGGTGGCGCTGGTGCACTCCCTCGTCGTGTACTTCGACGAATGCCTCGAACGCGGCGAGGAACTGCCGACGCTCCAGCCGTGGCACGTCAAGGAGAACAAGTGGCGGGCCGCACGGTACGGGCTCGAGGCCGAGGTGATCCTCGACCCGGTCTGCCACGAGCGACTCGTCACCGACGACCTGCACGATCTGCTCGAACAACTGACCCCGACCGCGGTGCGGCTGGGCTGCGCCGACGAATTGGCGCGCGTCGCCGACATTCCCGTCAAGGGCGCGTCCTACCAGCGGCAACGCCGTGTCGCGGAGGCCACCGGCGGCGACCTCTGTGCGGTCGTCGATCTGCTCGTGGACGAGCTGCGTCAGTGACGCAGACCGTGGTTCGGAGCACATTCGTCTCACCTTTACCATTCTCCGGGTGTCGATCACGGAAACCCCACCCGGCGAACGGAAACCGGGTCACCGCGCCCACTGGTTCGTGCCGTTCGCGCTCACCGGTGCAGTCGCCGGAATCCTGATCGCCGAGGTCGTGGCGCGGCAGGCCGGATTCCCCGGGCCGCTGCCGGGACTGGTCGGTGACGTGGTCGGAGTTCCGAAGTCCGCGTCGGTGCCGTGGGCGGGCCTGGTCCTGGCGATGGTGGGGCTGACCGTGCGCGATCGCCGGCGGGCCATCGGTGCCGCGGTCCTGATCGACGGGGCATTCCTCGCGGTACGAGTCCTGACGGACGGGCCGATCACCGTCGGCAACGGGCCGACGATCGTGCTCGCCCTGCTGGCGCTCTACGCGGCGGCCACGATGAGCGGTGAGACCCGGCGCGGTGCGCTGCGCGGGATCGGGCTCGGAGTGCTGCTGGTGCTGTCGGTGAAGATCGGGGACGCGTGGCTCGAACTCACCGTGCTCGCCGGCCCCGAGGTGCTCGACGAATACGTCCAGCTCGCCGATCATGCGCTGGGCAACCTGTCGTGGCTTGCCGGGCAGATCCTGAACGAGCTCGGTGGCGGCGCCTACGCGGTGCTGCACTGGGTGTACATCGAACTGCCCGTCGCCGCGATCGTCGTCGCCGTCTACCAGTTGCGGAACGTTGGGGGCGGCCGCCCGTGGCCGGCGCACCACCTCGTGCGCACGTTCCTGCTGATCGGCCTGATCGGGCCGCTGTGCTACGTGCTGTTTCCCGTGGTCGGACCGGTTTTCGCGTTCGGCGACAGCGGCAGCGGCTGGCAGGTCGCCGACGCCTGGCCGACGTGGGCACCGCTGAACATGCTGCCCGCGCCGATCCCGTTCGACGACGAAACGCCCCGCAACTGCATGCCCAGCCTGCACACCGCGTGGGCGACGGCGCTGTTTCTGCATTCCCGCAGCGGCCCGAGATGGTTGCGGTGGATGGGCGCGGCCTGGCTGGCGTGCACCCTCGCCGCGACCCTCGGCTTCGGCTACCACTACGGCGTCGACCTGGTCACCGGGGCGGTGCTGTGCCTGACCCTCGAATCGGCGCTCCGCGACCCGGACCGCGGGTGGGGATCGTTCCGGATCCGGCTCGTCGCCGGCGGTACGTTGCTCATCGTCGCGCAACTCGCCGCCTACCGGTACCTGCCCGACGTCATGGCCGCGCACGCACTGATCGCCGGGCCGTTGCTGCTCGCCTCACTCGTAGCGATGATCGTCGCCTTCCGTGCGACGTTCCCCGCTCAGGACTCGTTCGGCCAGATCCCGTCGTCGGAATCGATCAGTCCGTCGCGGCCCAGCTGCTCGCGATAGGCGACCCGGCCGACGCGATGCGCGATGACCGGCGCGGTGAGCACCATGAACATGCCGGCCAGTGCCAGCATCCAGATGTCGATGTTGCCGCGCAGGATCAGCATCGCGCCGCCCAGCACGAACAACAACCCGATCACCTGCGGCTTCGTCGCCGGGTGCATGCGGGAGAGGGTGTCGCGGAAGCGGAGGATGCCGATCGCGGCGGTCAGTGAGATGACCGAACCGATGAGGATCAGGATGTGGGCGACGAGCTCGAGAGCTGTGTTCATCGGTCGTCACGCACCCGGAAGCGGGCGACCGAGACCGAACCGAGGAACCCGACCAGCGCGAGCGCCACGATCGCCGGTGCGATCGTCGTGTCCCGGGTGTACACGGCCCACAGGGCCAGTCCGCACATCGCGATGGCGAGGATCGCGTCCACCGCCACCAGGCGGTCCAGGGACGTCGGGCCGGCCAGCACCCGAAGGGTGGTCAGCAGTGCGGAGATCAGCAGCAGAACCCCGCTGACGGTCAATATCGTCGTCATGACGTTCCCTCCCAGGAACTCTTCCATGCGCTGGGCTGCCAGTCGACGTCCCGCTCGAACGTGTGGATGAGCAGCCGCTCGATGCGCCGCGCCGACCGGTAGAAGTCGGCGACCGCCTTGTCGGTACTCACGTCCAGAACGTGCACGTACATGATCCGGCGGGCCTGATCGATCTCGAGGACCATGGTGCCGGGAATGTTGTTCATGATGTCCGTCCACAGCGTGAGCACCAGGTCGGACTTGATGGTCAGCCGGCAGCGCAGCACCCCCGTCACCGGGGGAGGGGACGGCCGGATCGCGAGCCACGCGACCGCGATCGTCGACCGGATCGATTCGACGAAGATCACCGCCGCGAGGTAGGCGGCCGATCCCAGGTGCACGCGGCCTTCGACGGGCACCCGCGGCAGCGGCAGTACCACCGAGACGACGACCGCGATGGCGGCGCCGCCGACCACGTTCGCCACGCTGAAGTTGCCCCACAGCAGCACCCAGACGAGCGTCATCCAGCCCAGCACGAACAGGCGCAGGACGTTCGATCGTTTCATCGTCATCGCGGGCCTCCCAGTACGGCCTCGATGTACACGGAGCGGTCCATCAGGTTTGCGGCGGCCCGTTCGCTGATGTCGAGCAGTGGTCCGGCGAACACCGTCAGCGCCAACCCGACCGCGACCAGGCCGGCGGTCGGGACGAGCATCGCGAGCGGCATCCTGCCGACGTCGGCGCGTTCGTCGAACGCGATGTCCTCGGAGGATTCGTCGATCAGCGCCGACGGCGCGACATCGGCGAGGTCCCCTTCGGGGGCGTCGGCGCGGGCCCGCCAGAACGCCTTCGACCAGACGCGGGCGATGACGTACAGCGTCAGCAGGCTGGTGACGGTGCCGCCCGCCACCAGCAGCCACGCCAGCGCCGACCCGTCCTCGGCGCCGGCCTGCAGCAACGCGATCTTGCCGATGAACCCGGAGAACGGGGGGATGCCGCCGAGATTCAGGCCCGGTATCAGGAACAGGACGGCCAGCAGGGGGCTGGCCAGGGCCAGGCCACCGAGCCGTCGCAGCGACGCCGAACCGGCCTGCCGCTCGATCAGTCCGACCACGAGGAACAGGGTGGTCTGCACGAGGATGTGGTGCGCCACGTAGTACACGGCGCCGGTCATGCCCATCTCCGTCGACAGCCCCACGCCGAAGATCATGTATCCGATGTGGCTGACGAGCGTGAACGACAGCAGACGCTTGATGTCGTTCTGTGCGATGGCACCGAGGATGCCGATGAGCATCGTCAGCAGACCCGCGATCAGCAGCACGTTGTCGAGTTCACCGCCGGGGAACAGCAGCGTGTGGGCGCGGATGATGGCGTACACACCGACCTTCGTGAGCAGGCCCGCGAACACGGCGGTGACGGGGGCGGGCGCGGTCGGGTAGGAGTCCGGCAGCCACGCCGACAGCGGGAACACCGCGGCCTTGATACCGAACGCGACGAGCAGCACCCCGAAGATCGCGGCGCGGGTACCGGACGGCACGTCGTCGAGTCGCAGGGCCATGTGCGCCAGGTTCAGGGTGCCTGTCGCGGCGTACGCGAAGGCCATGCCGACCAGGAAGATCAGCGACGACACCATCGACACCATGACGTACGAGACGCCGGCACGAACACGGTCCGCGCTCGCCCCCAGCGTCAGCAGCACGAACGAGGCGGCGAGCAGCACCTCGAAACCGACGAAGAGGTTGAACAGGTCGCCGGCGAGGAACGCGATGTTCACGCCCGCCGTCAGCGCGAGGTAGGTGGGCAGGAAGATCGACACCGGTTGTTGTTCGTTGCCGTCGTGGATGCCCTGACCGACGGCGAACAGCATGACAGCCAGCAGCACGATGCCGGAGACCACCAGCATCAACGCTGCCAGGCGGTCCACCACCAGCGAGATTCCCATCGGTGCTTCCCAGCCGCCGATCTGGAGCACCGCGATGCCGTCGCGGTCGGCGAGGTACAGCAGCAGTCCGGTCACGAGCAGCGACGCGGTCAGCGCCGTGACGGTCACGTACCGCTGTGCGCGGGGCCGGCGGCCGAGGATCAGGGTGGCCGCGGCGGCGAGCAGCGGGATGAGGACGGGCAGTGGGATCAATGCGGCCGCGGACAACGTCATCGGCGGACTCCCTTCCCGGGATCGGCATCGCCGGAGCCCTCGCCGTGCGCCGAGACACCGCCGTGCGCCGAGACACCGCCGTGCGCCGAGACACCGCCGTGCGTCGCTTCGCCGGCGTATGCCGACTGGTCCGAATACGCCGAGTCGGTCGGGTCGTCGAAGTCGCCGTCGTGCAGGTCCTCGTAGGCTTCGAGGTCCTCGATGTTGGTGAGTGCCTCGAGGGGGATCGGATTTCCCTGGGCGTCGAAGGCGTCGCCACTCTTGCTGGGTTCGCCGGTGAGCGGGTCGTCGGACCGGTCGCGGAACGGCGCGTCCGCGGGGGTGCGGCGCTGCGACACCATGGTGTCCTCGGGGTCGTTCTCGACTTCGTCGCGTGCCCGGATCGTGTACGACCGGTACGTCAGGGCCAGCACGAACGCCGCGACGCCCATCGTGATGACGATCGCGGTGAGGATCATCGCCTGCGCCAGCGGGTCGGCCATGCTCTCGTGCAGGTCGTTGTTGTTGCCGACGATCGGTGCGCTGCCGGCGGGGCCGCCGAGCGTCAGGATCAGCAGGTTGATGCCGTTGCCGACCAGCAGCAGGCCGAGCAGCATCTTGATGATGCTGCGTTCGAGCAGCATGTAGACGCCGCTGGCCGTGAGTATGCCGACCGCCGCGAGGAGAGCCAGATTCGCGCTGTTCATCGGGGACCTCCGATCGTCTCGGCGTCGAGGCGTGCGCCGAGGCTGCGCAGCACGTCGAGGATCAGGCCCACCACGATGAGATACACGCCGAGGTCGAAGAACATCGCGGTGACCAACTTGATGTGTCCGAGCAGCGGCAACGTCACCTCGATCGTCGCGGAGGACAGGGCGGGCGCGCCCAGGAACAGTGACGCGAGTGCGGTACCCGCCGAGAACGTCAGGCCCAGACCCAGGATCTTGCCGGCGTCCACGGGTACGGCTTCTCCGAGTTCGTACCGTCCACCGGCGAGGTACCGAAGCACCAGGGCCAGGCCGGCGACCAGGCCGCCCGCGAAGCCGCCGCCGGGGGCGTTGTGCCCGGAGAAGAAGAAGTAGACCGACAGCATCATCATCGTCGGGAACACCAGCCGAGTGGTCACCTCCAGGATCAGCGAGCGATGCCGTGGATCGATGAAGTCGCCGCCGAGCAGCCACGTCGTCTCGGTGCTCGCGTTCGCGGCGTCGACCTGGGCCGCCGGTGCGTCGGCGACGCGCGGGGCGGTCCCGAACCGGCGGGTGCGGAACACCAGGCTCGCGACACCGGTTGCGGCGACCAGCAGCACCGAGATCTCACCCATCGTGTCCCAGGCGCGGATGTCGACGAGCAGCACGTTGACGACGTTCTTGCCGTTGCCGATGTTGTAGGCCGCATCCGGAAGCAGCAGCGAGACCGGTTCGGTACTGCGGGCTGCGACGGCGTACGCGCCGATCGCGGTGACGGCCACACCGACGGCGATGCCGAGGAGCGCCCGGGGCAGGCGTTTGCCGACGTCCGCGCCCGGATCGGATTCGGCGGGGAGTTTGCGGAGCACGAGCACGAACACCACGAGGGTCACGGTCTCCACCAGGAACTGGGTGAGCGCGAGATCCGGGGCACCCTGCAGCGCGAACAGAACGCCGAGGCCGTATCCGGTCATGCCGACCACCAGGACACCGGCGAGGCGGTTGCGCAGCACGGTCGCGGCCAGGGCACCGGCCGCGATGATCAGCACCACCGGCACCTGCCACGGGGTGTCCCACAGGCGGGTGCTCGGGGCAGAGTCGAGTCCGAACAGCAGCAGCAGGGACGAGGGCAGGACCACGAGAGTGACGAGGATCGTCGCTTGCGTCAACGGCAGCGAACCGCGCTGGGTGACACCGGTGAGTCGCATCGACAGGGTGTCCATGCCGCGCAGCGTCGCGTCGTAGATGCGGTCGGCGTTGCCGAGCGGTGGATGCTCGAACCGCAGCCGCGAGATTGTGCGCTGAGCCAGGTACATCGCGACACCGCCGACGACGACGATGCCGGTCAGACCCAGCGGCAGATTGAGTCCGTGCCACAGGGCCAGGTGATACGGGTAGGCGAGGCTCGCCGGAAGGGTGTCGGCGTACGGGCTGAGCAGCGAGTCGATCCACGGCGCGGCGAGTCCGCCGGCCAGACCTCCGACCGCCAGCACGGACGGCGCCGACAGCAGCAGCGGGCCCGGGGCGTGGAACCTCTGGACGGCGGGGCTCGGACGCTTGAGTTGCTTCCGGCCGAACGCGCCCCAGATGAACCGGATGCTGTAGGCCAGCGTCAGGATCGAGCCGACCACCATCGTGGTGGTCGTCGCGATCCGCGCCCACTGCGGCAACACGTCCGCGACCAGCACCGATTCGAATGCGGTTTCCTTGCCGACGAAGCCGAGGAACGGCGGTAGTCCGGCCATGCTCATCGCGGCGAGGATCGCCACGATCGCCAGGAACGGGGTCCGCTTGCCCAGATGCGCAAGCTTGCGAATGTCGCGGGTGCCGGTCGAATGGTCGATGATCCCGACCACCATGAACAGGCACGCCTTGAACATCGCGTGGGCGACGACCATCGTCATGCCGGCCAGCGCGGCCTCGCGGGTACCGACCCCGACGAGCATCGTGAGGAACCCGAGCTGGCTGACGGTGCCGAAAGCGAGGATAAGCTTCAGGTCGAACGCGCGGAACGCACGCCACCCGGCCAGCAACATCGACGCCAGCCCCAGCGTGATGACGATCGGTCGCCACGGCGCCGCATCGGCGAACGCCGGCGCGAGACGCGCGACGAGGTAGATACCGGCTTTGACCATTGCCGCGGCGTGCAGATAGCCGGACACCGGTGTCGGTGCGGCCATCGCTCCGGGCAGCCAGAAGTGCAGCGGGACGACCGCGGACTTCGACAGCGCACCGATGAGAACCAGCACCAGACCGACCCCGGCGAGCCAGCCGTGCGGGGCGGCCTCGATCACCGCGGACAGGTTGTAGCTGCCGGCCAGCTGCCCGAGGATGATGATGCCGACGAGCATCGCGAGACCACCCGCGGTCGTCACCAGCAGGGCCTGCGTCGCTGCGCGCCGGCTCGACGCGCGTTCCGCGTAGTGCCCGACGAGCAGGAACGACAGGACCGTGGTCAGTTCCCAGAAGGTGTAGAGGACCAGCATGTTGTCGCTGGTGACGAGCCCGAACATGGCGCCGGCGAAGGCCACCATTTCGGCGGCGAAGATCCCGAGGCGGGGTTCGTCGTCGGTGAAGTAGCGGGCGCAGTACAGCAGGATCAGCGCGCCGATACCCAGGACCAACACCGACATGATCGAGGCGAGCGCGTCGAACCGCATGTCGATGTTCATCGACACCGTCGTGGCCCAGGTGATGTGCAGGGTTTGTTCGGTCCCCCAGTTCGCGATCACCCAGCCGAGACCGGCGAGCGGAACCAGGGACAACGGTATGAAGGCGTTTCTCCCCATGACTCTGACCAGGGGCGGCGCAAGTAGTGCGGCCACCGCGTGGGCGAAGAGTATGGCGAGCAAAAGGCACTCCGTCGGGGTCGGGCCTGGCGGCGTGTAACCGGAAATGCGAGTGTGCGCGGAAGCACACGGTCGCATTGTGCGCGCGGCATACCGCCGAAACTAGGGACGCCCCGAACCGCATGCCGTTCGCCAAAAGGGCAAATCGGATTGGTTCACATCCTAACGGGAAACTTCGCATCGTTGCGAACCGGAGGGTCCGCCCGCCACTCACGGCGGTGGTCCGTAGGGTGCCGGGCATGCCTGCCGCATCCGACCGTCCCCTCATCCGCACGGCCGCACTCGCTCTCGTCCGCGACCGCCGGTTGTTGCAGACCCGATCGGCCGGGGCGACGGTGTTCTACATGGCGGGCGGCAAGCTGGAACCCGGCGAGAACGCCGAGCAGGCGCTGCACCGGGAGATCCGGGAGGAGCTCGGCGTCGGACTGCGCGACGTCACCGAGGTCGGGGTCTTCGAGACCGTCGCGTACGGCCATCCGGCCGGCACCCGACTGCACATGACGTGCTTCCGCGCCGATCCGATCGGCGATCCGTATCCGGCCGGGGAGATCGCCGAGCTCGGCTGGTTCACCGTCGCCGAATACGCCGCCCAGCCGGAGGTCGCGCCGGGTTCGATGCTCGTGTTCGAGCACCTGCACTCGCTCGGCCTCGTGGACTGAGGCCAGTGGGCTGCCCCTGGATGCAGCTCACCCGATGCAGCTCACCGCACCTGCCACGCGCACACCGCCCCGGTCACCACCAGAGCGCCGACGATCAGCTTCGGATCCGCCGGGATCGACCACACCGCTCCGACGACGGGGAGTGCCGCGAACGGCAACGACAACCCGAGTGCGGCGACGGGCGCCGACCCCGGCAGCGCCGACCCGAGCGCAAGGCCCGTGCCCGCCGCGATCAGCGCCACCCGCACCAGCAGGGGCCAGCCGTCGGCGGCGAGATCCGGCCACAGCGCCGCGACCGCGGTCGTCACGAGCGCGACCGCCAGACCCAGCTCGGGCCGCGGCATGTGCGGTGCCGCGCGCAGCCCGAGGACAACCGCGACGATCGCGACCGCCGGAGCCCATCCCGACACGTCCGGCCCGCCGAGCGCGACGACGAGCGGGTAGGCGGTGACGATCGCGCCCGTGACCGCCATCGGGAAGGCACCGTCGCCGGGCGGCAGGAACCGTGCCGCGACCTCGGCGCCGATGACCAGGAGTAGCAGCGCGCCCCCGGTGAACAGCCACATCCGCACGGTCGACGACGCAGCCTCGGCGTCGACCCGGTCGGCGAGCAGGCGGTATCCGACGGACAGAGCCAGCGCCGCACCGACCGCGACCGTCCACATCCGTGGATCGGCCCGCTGCACCCGCATGCCGGGCTGCGCGACGAGCGCCGCGGCCACGACCGTGACCAGCGCGATCGCGAGCAGCCACTGCGGCACCGTCCAGTGCAGTGACTCGAACGGTCGCCCGTTCCCGGCCGCTGCCGCCGCGAGAAACGCGGACCAGCCACCGGCGACGACCGCCCATTGCCCGCCGACGCGCCCCCAGGTCGCGGCGACCGCCGCGCCGAGCAGGATGCCCGCGGTCGCCGCGACCACGATCTGCAGTGCGGATCGGGTGTCCGCGGCGGCGTCGGACGGTGCGATGTAGCGAATGGAGCCCAGCACCAGCACGCAGCCGGTGGCGATCGCCCACCCGGTGCGCCGCGACCCCGAATGCTGCAGACCCGCCACCGCGACCACCGCGAGTACCGCCGCGACGATCGGGGTGCTGTCGTGGTGGACGGGCGCGACCGTCACGGCACCGTCGACGATCAGGACGACCCCGGCGAGAGCCGTGGCGCACAGGCCTGCCAGTGCCGCGAGCGGGGCGTCGACGCGGGCCGCGGTGAGCGTGGCCATCAGCGGTTCTCCGCGTACGCGCGCAGGTGCTCGACCTGCGCGGGATCCAGCGACGGCCGCACCGCGGTACGCGCGGTCGCGACATCCTCGGCGGTGACGACCGCAGCGTCGACGTTTCTGCGCATCGCGGCGAGCGCGGCCTCCCGCAGCAGTGCCGCGCAGTCCGCCGCCGAGTAACCGTCCAGGTCCTCGGCGAGCGCCTCGAGATCGACGTCGTCGGCGAGCGGGACGGACTTGCCCGCCGTCTTCAGGATGTCGACGCGGGCCTCGGCGTCCGGCGGCGGCACGAACACGAGGCGTTCCAGCCGACCGGGCCGCAGCAGCGCCGGATCGATGAGATCGGGTCGGTTCGTCGCACCGAGCACCACGACGTCACGCAGCGGTTCGACGCCGTCGAGTTCGGTGAGCAGGGCCGCGACCACCCGATCGCCCACCCCCGAATCCGAACTCTGACCGCGCCGGGGGGCGAGCGCGTCGACCTCGTCGAGGAAGATCAGCGACGGCGCCGAATCGCGGGCCCGGGCGAACAGTTCACGCACAGCCTTCTCGGAGGCACCGACCCACTTGTCCATCAGTTCGGCGCCCTTGACCGCGTGCACGCTCAGATGTCCGGTGCTCGCCAGCGCACGGACCAGGAACGTCTTGCCGCAGCCCGGCGGCCCGTACAGCAGCACGCCGCGCGGCGGATCGACGCCGAGCCGCGCGAACGAATCGGGATGCTGCAGCGGCCACAGCACGGCTTCGGTCAGGGCCTGCTTGGTCTCGACCATGTCGCCGACGTCGTCCAGGGTCACGCTGCCGATCGCGAGTTCCTCGGTACCCGAGCGGGAGAGGGGACGGATCACCTCGAGCGCGCCGAGCAGGTCGTCGTGCAGCAGCACCGGATCCGCGTCGTCGCGGCTCGCCCGGGACGCCGCCCGCAGCGCCGCCTCCCGGCAGAGTGCGGCGAGGTCGGCGGCGACGAACCCGGGGGCGCGCGCGGCGATCGCGTCGAGCTTGAGCCCCTCGGACGGCACGGTGCGCAGCAGCACTTCGAGCAGCGCCCGGCGGGTCGCGCCGTCGGGCAGCGGCAGGTTGAGTTCGCGGTCGCAGATCTCGGGGGAACGCAGCCGCGAATCGACCGCGTCGGGGTGGGCGGTCGTCGTGATCAGCGCGACGCCGGGAGTGTCGACGACACGGCGCAGCACGTCGAGGATCAGCGTCGACACCGGTTCCGCGGGGTCGGGGAGCAACGTGTCGATGTCGGTGATCAGCAGAACGCCGCCGCCGGCCACGGCGTCGGCGGCGGCACTCACGCGACGGAGCCGTTCGTCGGCGGCGAGCGCACCGATCCCGGGGCCGTCGACCTCCACGACCTTCCGGTCGGCCAGGACCGCGCGGGCCAGCGTGGCCTTGCCGACTCCGGCGGGACCGGTGACGAGCACTCCCAGGTGCGGGGACGCACCGAGGGTGCGCAGCAGCTCGGGTTCGTCGAGGGCCAGTTTCAGCCATTCGGTGAGCCGCGCGACCTGGGCCTGCACACCGACCAGGTCTTCCGGCGGCGGTGCGGCAGCGCGTTCCGGTTCGGTGAATCCTGTGTCGGTACCCGCGAGCGCGGGTGCGCTCGGCGCGGCTGTCCGGGGGTGACCGCCCCACGTCACCGCGGTGTTCGGTTGCACGCTGACCGGTCCGGCCGGGTCCACGGCGGCCACCGTCAGCAGTTCCGAGGTCCAGGCGACGCCGAACGTGCGCGACAGGGTGCGTGTGGTGTCGGCGCTGCTCGTCCCGGGACCGAGGTCGCGGGGAAGCAGTGATACGGCGTCACCGACGGTGACGACCTTCCCGAGCAGCGCCTGGCGCAGCGTCGTGTCGCTGATGGAGTGGGTGGCCAGCGACGACCCCGTGACGGACACGGACCGGGCGCCGTACACGGTGGCGGGTGCGACGACGACGGTGGCGTTCTCCCGCAGGCCCGTGTTCGACAGGGTGACGTCGTCGAGCAGGATCGTGCCGGTGGGGGTGCCGGCGGGGGCCAGTCCGGCGACGGCCGCGGTCCGGCGGGAGCCGACCAGTGCGATCGCATCCCATTCGCGCAGGCCGAGCGCGGTCAGCGCTTCCGGGTGCAGGCGGACGACGCCGCGGCGTGCATCCGCCGCGGAGGTGTTGAGCCGGACGGTCAGCGCGAGTTCAGCGGTGGTCACCCGCCGAGCCTAGAACGTACTCACCGTCCGCGCGGGCGACGCAGCCCGAGGCGCGCCGAGGAACGATCCGCGGGTGCCGCGGTGCGGCGGATCACGACGCGGCGGGGACGCAGCGCGCGGTGCTCGGCCCGGATCGCGCGACGTTCGGACGGCTTGATGTCCCAGGTTTCCGGGCGCGCGGCGACCCACCGCTTGGAGCGGACCGCGAACGGGATGTGCGCGAGATACACGGCGACGAGCACGAGCATCAGGACGAACGGGTAGGTCACGAGCGCGGCCGCGGCGAGCGCGACGAGGACCAGCAGGACCACGGCCAGGCGCGGCGGCACGGACACCGATTTCATGGCGAGGGTCGGGATCGTGCTGACGACGAGCGCTGCGGTGATGAGGGTCCACGCCGCGACCGCGGGGTAGGACGTCCACCAGCCGTCGCCCCACTGGATGTACGCGGCGATCGGGGAGAGCACGATGAGCGCACCCGCGGGGGCCGGCACGCCGACGAAGTATTCGCGGGCGTAGGCGGGAATGCTGTCGTCCTCGAGCAGGGTGTTGAACCGCGCCAGGCGCAGCACCATGCTCACCGCGTACAGCAGCGTGATGATCCAGCCGAACGCGCTGCCGTCGAGCAACGTCACGTACAGCACGAGGGCGGGGGCGACGCCGAACGAGATCGCGTCGGACAACGAGTCGAGTTCTGCGCCGATCTTGCTGGTGGCGTCGAGCAGCCGCGCGATGCGCCCGTCGAGCGAGTCCAGGACCGCGGCGGCGCCGATCATGCCGAGCGCGGTGCCGAGCTCGCCGTCGAGCGCGAACTTCACCGCGGACAGACCCGCCGACAGCGCCAGGATCGTGATGACGCTGGGCAGCAGGCGTACCGCCTGGGGTCGGCCGCGGCGCTTGCGTTCCGGTTCGGGGGTGGTCAGCGGGGGGTTCACGGGAGCTGAGCGATGACGGTTTCGGCACCGATGGTGCGCTGCCCGCGCTCGACGAGCAGGGTTGTTCCGGCCGGCAGGTAGGTGTCGACGCGGGAGCCGAAGCGGATCAGGCCGTAGGTGTCGCCGATCGGCAGCGTGTCGCCGACACCGGCGTCGCACACGATCCGGCGGGCGAGCAGGCCTGCGATCTGGACGACGGCGACCTGGTGACCGTCGCGGGTCTCGAGGAGCATGCTGTTGCGCTCGTTCACCTCGCTCGCGTCCGCGAGATCGGCGGACAGGAACTTGCCCGGCTGGTGCACGACCTTGCGGACGGTGCCGCCGACGGGGCTGCGCTGCACGTGCACGTCGAGGACCGACAGGAAGATGCTCACGCGCGGCAGCGGTTCGTTGCCCAGTCCGAGTTCGGCCGGGGGTACCGCGGTGTCGACGAGCGCGACCTCGCCGTCGGCGGGGGCCACGACGACCCCGACCCGGTTCGGCGGAACCCGGTGCGGATGACGGAAGAACGTTGCGGTCGCCGCGGCGGACGCGAGACCGGCGCGGCGCACCCACTTGCGGTTGCGGCCGAGTGCGGCCACCGCGAGCGGGGCCGCGACGAACGGCAGGCCGGCGGGGTGGAGCGGCGGAACCGCCTTACGAACCAGATCGGCGATGTGGGCGACACCGCTCGTGGGTGGCATTCCGGCGGGTGTGGGCTTTCGGGCCACGGCTCCTCTTACTGTCGCGTTGCGATGTGAGCCGCGGACCGACGGGCCCGCGGGCTACCACAGCGTACGCGAGCAGCGTTACACGGTGACGGGCGTGGCCTCCACCACGTGCTTCAGTCGGGTGAGCGTGGCGTTCATCCCGACGATCATCTCGTCGTCGAACGATTCGGTGCCGCCCATCGCGAGGTTGATCAGAGTCCGCGAGATCTTGGTCGTGCCGGTGGGCGCTTCGCGCCGCTGCACGACGCGGGTGCCGGTTTCGGTGGGTTCGAGGACGAACGACCAGATCGTGCGGTTCTCGTTGACGCGGAAACGGAGTTCACGGCCGGGCTCGAAGGTGAGGATCTTGGACGTGGTGGGCCAGACGAGCGCGCCCCTGCGGTTGATGTTGATCGTGCTGGTGCCGACACCGACCGGACCGCCGAGCACCTTCATCCCGCGGCACTGCGGGCTGAACTCCTTCATCCGCGGGAGGTCGGCGAGAACCGCCCACACCTGCTGCGGGCTCGCGGAGATGTCGATCGTGGCTTCGAGGGTTCTGGACACGTCACTCCCGGTATATAAGCGGTACTTAGGGTTACGGGCAGTTACCGACCGTATCGTACGCAGACCTGCACCGGAAGGGCAGTGGTCGATTTGCCTGGTTCTGCGTCTCCCATTCTCCGGGAATTCGATGTGCTCGGTACATGCAGTCCGTATGCTGAGCGCGTCACGAAGTGGGACGATCGGAGGGGTGGGGCGCGGGGGCGCCCGCAGGGGTCGGAATCCTGCAACGGTGGTCCGAATCCGTTGCAGCGCATTCAATCACGTATTTCGGCAGCATCGAGCGGTCCCCGCAGCACGGGTGGTCCGTGGACCGGTGCTGTCTGCAATCTCAGGAGGACCACGTGTCTTTGCGTCGTTCGTCGCTCGTACTCGCCGTCGTCGGAGTGTTACTCATCGCAGCCGCAGGGCTGATCCGATTCGTCCTCGTCCCGTCGATGACGAAGATGCCCACCGAACTCGACGGCCGGTCGACCTACACGGGCAGCCTGCAGTCGTTCGACCCCAGCAAGTTCGCCCTCGGGGACGGCGCCGAGTTCACCGTGACGCGGCACGTGGAGGTCGACCACGTGGACGGGGACGTCGCGGTCATCACGAGCGTCGCCGAAACCCATCGACCCACAGGGGATTCCACGTCGGGCCACACCTACGCGCTCAGCCGGGTCGACTACTCCCAGCAGCCGGCACCCGAGGGTTTCGAGGTGGAGGACCAGAAGGGCGCCATGGTCTTCTCCCTGCCGATGAACCCCTCGCCGGACGGCAACGCGCTGTACGACACCGTTACTCGCGAACCCATTCCGCTCGAGCACGTCGGAGACTCGGTCCTCGAGGGTCGCGAGGTCTTCGACCTGCGGGGCCACCTCACAGCGCCGATCGCCGACCCCGCGGTGCTCGCTCCGGCGCAGGCCGGGATCGCCGCGATGGCCGGCGTGGGTGACGGATCGGTCCTTCCCAAGCAGATCCTCCAGGTTCTCGCCGGTGTCCTGCCGCCCGAGAAGGCGCAGCCGATCACCGCGGCGCTGGCGGCCCAGCCCGATCTCGTGCCTGTCGTGCTGACCGCCGACACCATGGTCGATCTGAACATCGACACCCGCTTCGGAAGCACGGTGCGCTCCGTCCAGGATCAGACCACCGTCCTCAACATGAAGGCCGGGGAAGAGCTGATCCCGCTGCTCGACCTGTCCCGCGCCGTCGTGGGCACCGACGACGCATCGGTCGCGGACACGGCCTCGAAGCTGTCCTCGTCGGAGACCATGCTCGACATCGTCTCGAAGTGGCTGCCGCTGCTGCTCACCGTGATCGGTGTCGTGCTGATCGCCGTGGCGTTCCTGCGCCGCCGCCCGGAGCCGGCGTCTCCGTCGGCCGGCGAGGCCGACGACGCGAGCGGCGACGTGCTGGAGTCCACCGGTTCGTGAGCCTTCGCCGAGCGGGAGGTTGTGCGCGAGATTTTCGAGAATTTCGTGCACAACCTCCCGCTCGTGTCTTACACGGGAGCGCCTGCACGACGCAGGGTCTCCCGGACCCGCTCGACGAGGACGCCGGATCGCCGGTAGAGCAGGTCCGCGCCCACCCGGATGACCGTCCAACCCAGTTCCGGGAGCAGGGCATAGCGTTCGATGTCGCTCGTGCGCTGGGCCGGATCGGTCCAGTGGTGGCTGCCGTCGTACTCGACGAGCACCCGCCACTGTTTCCAGCCCAGGTCCGCCCGCGCCACGAAGCGGTCACCGTCGAACACCTCGATCTGTGTTTCCGGGGCGGGCAATCCCGCACGGATCAACAGCAGCCGCGTGTGCGTCTCGGGAGGCGACGCGGCGCCCCCGTCGACGAGGGCGAGTATCCGATCCAGGCCGCCGACGCCCCGGTCACCCCGATGTGTCGCCGCGACACCCTGTATATCGCGGACCTTCAATCCGGTTGCGTTGCACAGCGCGTCGAGCATCTCGATGCACGCGACGGTGGGGCGGTGGCGCCGTGCCAGGTCGTAGCCCGTCTGCGCCGGTGATGTCACGGTCATCCCGTCGACCGCGCACGTCTCCACGTCCCGTGCGGTACGAACCACGATGCCGGGCACCGACCGCACATGACCGTCCCTGAGCAGTTCCGCGGGTGCGTGTGGGTCGATCCACCGCGACCCGTGCATCGCGGCCGCCGACAGTCCTGCCGGGATCCCGCTGCGGTTCGACCAAATCCACGCGGCCTTCGTTCGCAGTCGCGCTGTCGGCGCGATCCCCGGGCGGATGTACACGTCGCGGTGCAGACGTACGAAGTGCCGGTCGAGGCCGTACCGGGTGACGAGTCCAGCCTCGAGGGCCTCCGAACCCCGGAACGGCTCGTCGAAGTCGATCATGATGCCCAGCGTGAGCGACCGCGTCCGGTCGCGAAACCCCGCTGGGCGCACATGTGTACAACTTCGACGTTGTCCACAGGTCTGTGACTGGTGAGAGGGAGGTTGTGCGCGATATTCCCGAGGATTTCGCGCACAACCTCCGTCTCGTCAGGTGCCGGAAGCCGGGGGCTCGATCAGGACCTCCCGGCCACGGAGCGCCTGCGAACAGACACTGCACCGAAGGACCGGATGGAAGTCCTTCCGGCACACCACGTGCCGGAAGAGGATCGCGGGACCCTCGGGTGCCCGGAACCATTGCTGACCCCAGTCGATCATCAGCGCGACGACGGGGAAGAACGCCTCACCCTTGGCGGTGAGGCCGTAGGTCACCCAATCCGGCCGCGTCGGGTTCGGTGACGTCTCGACGACCCCGAGGTCCTCGAGTCTGTGGAGCCGGTCGGCGACCATCGCTGGCGGCGCGCCGGTGCGTTCCGCCAGTTCGCCGAACCGGCGGGCGCCCAGGAACAACGCCCCGATCATCGCGGCCGACCACCGGTTTCCCAGCAGCTCCATCGTGTGCGGCAGCACCTGGGACGGTTGCCGCACCGACGTGGACCGGCGACGGCCGATCGACGCCGGCACGCTGCGCGACCAGTCGGCACTCGGGCCGAGATCCGCCGACACGTCGTGCCGGTCGCAGGGTTCACCGCATGCGCGACAGACCAGAACCGGTGTGAATGTCGCGCCGCAGGCGGCGTGCCGCATCGACGGCAGTACGTCGGCGGACTCGGGCGACCACGTCTGCTCCCATGCCCACATGCTCAGCAGCACCGGCCAGACGGCGAGCCCGCGCGGAGTGAGCGGGTACTCGAAGCGGACGGGATGGTCCGAATAGCGCACCTTGTCGAGCAGGCCGAGCTCGGTCAGCTGGGTGAGGCGTTTCGACAGAACGGAATTCGAGATCGAACCTTGTGCGATCCAGTCGCCGTAGCGCCGGCACCCCGCGACCGCGTGACGCAGGATCCACAGATTCCATTCGTCGCCGAGCACACCGAGGGTGACGGCGATCGCGTTGTCGCCGCCCTCGGCAAGCTCGGTGAACATTCGTTCGGCCACGTCAGCTGACTCTAGTGGTGCCGTTCCTGTGCTCGATCCGGTGCCGGTGCCCCGGCCGCCGTACCGTAGCCGTGTCCGACGAATCGCGTGGTGGCCGCGGCGAACTCGGATTCGAGCCGGTCGACGATAGCCGCGACCGGCTCGACCGACTTGATGGTCTGCAGCCCTTGGCCGGCCGCCCACACATCCTTCCAGCGGGCGGGACCGTCGGATGCCGCATCGTAGGATCGCTCGGCACCGAAAACCAGGTTGTCGGGATCGAATCCGTTGGCGACCAAGCTCGGGCGCAGCCACGACGCGGGAGTCCCGGTGATGCCCGCGCTCACGATCAGATCGTCGGGACCGTGGTCGACGACCATCTGCTTGTATTCCGGCGCGGCCATGCTCTCGGTGGCGGCCAGGAAACGGGTGCCCATGTAGACGAGGTCGGCGCCCGCGGCGACCGCCCCGGCGATACCGGCCCCGTCGGTGACGGCCCCACCGACGGTCACGATCCCGTCGAAGAACTCCCGGACCGCGGAGATGAACGCGAAGGGCGACAGGTGACCGGTGTGACCGCCCGCGCCGGCGGACACGCACGCGAGTCCGTCGACACCTGCCTCTGCGGCCTTGCGGGCGAGTGCGATGTTCACGACGTCCGCGATGACCGTTCCCCCGTACGACTTGACGACGTCGATCACCGGGGCGGGGGAGCCGAGGGCCGTGATCACGATGTCGGGCCGGTGTTCGGCGACGAGCCGCAGGTCGTCGGCGAGACGTGTGTTGGTCCGGTGGGTGACGAGGTTCAGTGCCCACGGCGCCGGCGCGGTGCGGGACGATGCGAGGCGGTCGCGGATGGTGCCCATCCACTCGTCGAGGTCCGCGGTGGTGCGGCAGTTCGGGCTGGGGAAGGATCCCACGATGCCCGCCTCGCAGGCGGCGACCACCAGGTCGGGACCGGAGACGAGGAACATCGGTGCCGCCACGACCGGCAGGCGCAGATTCTCGAAGCGTGTCACCGGGCGGAATGCTGTTGTCATGGTCATCTTTCCGATCGGTCTCGTCCGACGACGAAACTGACTGTGGTGGTGGTGCTTCCACCGAAGTTGAGCATTCCGGCGCGGGCGGCGCCGGGCACCTGGTAGTCGCCTGCCGTCCCGGTGACCTGCTTGTGGCAGTCCAGGAGCATGCGCACACCGGTTGCGCCGACGGGATGCCCGCCGCCGAGCAGGCCGCCGCTCGGATTCATCGGGATGCGCCCGCCGATCTCGAGTTCTCCGGATTCGATTGCGCGCCAGCTCTCGCCGGGTTTCGTGATGCCGAAATGGTCGATCGCCATGTATTCGCTGGCGGTGAAGCAGTCGTGGGTCTCGATGAGGTCGAGGTCGTCGACCCCGCTGATGCCGGCGCGCGTGAAGGCATCCCCGATCGCGGCGGACACGTGGGGGAACATCAGCGGCTCGTCGGCGCTGCGGGCGAGCTTCTCCTCGAGCAGCAGCCCGACGGTGCGGTGGCCCCAGCCGAGGATGCGCGAAAGGTCTTTCCGTTCGGCTGTTTCCGTGTGGGCGCGGCGGTACCGGTCCGATATCAGGAGGACCGCGGCGCCGCCGTCGGTGAGGGGACCGCAGTCGACCTTGTGCAACCGGCCCTCGACGACCGGGTTGGCGTCGGCGTCGTCGGTGAAGGACGCCGGACCGAACTGCCATCCGCGGGTCTGCGCGTTCGGATTGGAGCGGGCGTTGCGGGTGTTCAGCTCGGCGATGCTCCACAGGTGCCGGGGATCCAGACCGTACCGCTTGTCGTACTCGTCGGCGATGCGGCTGAACATGTAGGGCCACATGAATTTGGCATCCTGACCCTCGTGCCCGATCCAGGCAGCGCCGGACATGTTCTTCGCACCGAGGTCGCCGGGCACGTTCTTTTCGAGTTCGACGCCGACGACCAGGGCGCAGTCGTATCGCCCGGATTCGAGATCGGCCATCGCCGCGAGGATCGCCAGGGATCCGGACGCGCAGGCGCCCTCGTGGCGGGTGGCCGGCACTCCCCACAGATCGGGGAGGACCGAGGCCGGCATCGCACCGAGGTGGCCCTGACCCGTGTACACCTGCGCGAACGCGTTTCCGACGTGGACGACGTCGATGTCGGCGATCGGGATGTTCGCGGCGTCGAGTGCACTGCGGGCGACTTCGGCGGTCAGTGCGTCGAGGTCGAGACCCTCCTTGGTGAGGTTTCGGGAGAAGTCGGACTGGTATCCGCCGGCGATCCACACCGGTTCAGGGCTCATGGGTCTCTGCTTTCGGGCTGTGTGAACTGCGATCGTTACTACAACTATAAGAGTTTGCGGGAAATGGGAAGTCCTCTTCCGTCGAGGGGGATTGTCGAGGGCGTCTTGACAATGGCACGTGTCGTTAGTCACTCTCTTAGTTGTAGAACGAAGGCGCGCCCCGAAGCCCACGCCGGGATGCCGCGCCAGCCCGATGCGAAAGGTGAAGGCCATCATGGATATCGAGATCGTCGGCCGACTGCTGTCGACCCTTCCCGAGGACGACGATCACCCCTACCGCACGGGCCCGTGGCGGCCGCAGACCACCGAATGGAAGGCCGACGATCTCGAGGTCGTCGAGGGGCAGGTCCCCACGGACCTGGACGGTGTGTACCTGCGCAACACCGAGAATCCGCTCCATCCGGCGGTGCAGAGATACCACCCGTTCGACGGCGACGGCATGATCCACGTCGTGGGTTTCCGGGACGGGAAGGCGTTCTACCGCAACCGTTTCGTGCGCACGGACGGCCTTCTCGCCGAGAACGAAGCGGGCCGTGCCCTGTGGGCGGGCGCCTCGGAAATGCCCGAGTGGGCCGAACGTGAGGACGGCTGGGGCGCGCGGCGGAGGATGAAGGACGCGTCGAGCACCGACGTCGTCGTCCATCGCGGGCGTGCGCTGACGAGCTTCTGGCAGTGCGGCGATCTGTACCGCCTCGATCCGTACTCGGCACGCACCCTGGGCAAGGAGGACTGGAACGGGAGTTTCCCCTACCACTGGGGTGTGTCGGCGCATCCGAAGGTCGACGAAACGACCGGTGAAATGCTGTTCTTCAACTACAGCAAGGAGGCGCCGTACATGAAGTACGGCGTCGTCGACGAGAACAACGACCTCGTGCACTACGTCGACATCCCGCTCCCCGGTCCGCGCCTGCCGCACGACATGGCCTTCACCGAGAACTACGCGATCCTCAACGATCTGCCGTTGTTCTGGGATCCGCGGCTGCTCGAGCGCGGCGTCCACGCACCGAAGTTCCATCGCGACATGCCCGCCCGGTTCGCGGTCATCCCCCGTCGCGGGCAGACGTCGGACATCAAGTGGTTCGAAGCCGACCCGACCTACGTCCTGCACTTCGCCAACGCCTACGAGGACGGCGACGAAATCGTGCTCGACGGCTTCTACCAGGGCGCCCCCGAACCCTCGCCCGAAGGACTCACGGAGCAGCAGCGGGCATTCCGGTTCCTCGCACTGGACTACCTGCAGACCCGGCTGCACCGCTGGCGTTTCAATCTCGTCACCGGAGCGGTGAAGGAAGAGCCCCTCACCGACACGATCACCGAGTTCGGCATGATCAACAACACGCTCGGCGGACGCGAGCACCGCTACGTCTACGCGGCGACGGGTGTGCCGGGACGGTTCCTGTTCAACGGCCTGGTCAAGCACGACGTGCGCACCGGCGCCGAGGAGAGCTGTTCGTTCGGTGACGGCGTGTACGGCAGCGAGACGTCGATGGCTCCGCGGGTGGGCAGCACATCCGAGGACGACGGATACCTCGTCACGCTCACCACCGATATGAACGACGACGCCTCCTACTGTCTGGTGTTCGACGCGGCGGCAGTCGGAGACGGACCGGTCTGCAAACTGCGCCTGCCCGAACGGATTTCGAGCGGAACCCATTCCACGTGGGCGGCGGGCGAAGAACTCCGGCGCTGGCGCGCCGCCGACGACCCGGCGCAGGCGATCGGGCTGTAGGCACCGCGGATCCGTTCTCCCCGTAACCCCAGTTCGCACAGTCGAGAAGGAAAGGTGGCCCATGGCCCAGCCACACCGAGGCCTGCATCCGAAAGACCGCGTCGAGGACTACGTCCGGCGCGGATGGTGGACGGATCACACGCTCGACCGGGTGTTCCGCGAGCAGGTGAGCGCGCGCGGTGACGCCACCGCGATCGTCGACCCGGCCAACCGGGCCGACCTCGTCGGATCGCAGCCCCGGCGCCTCACGTGGAACGAACTCGAATCCGAGGTCGTCCACCTCGCGGCGCAGCTGCTCGACCACGGAATCCGTCGCGGCGATGTCGTCGGAGTGCAACTGCCCAATTCCATCGAACTGGTCGAGGTGTACCTCGCCGCGTGGTCTATCGGTGCCATCGTGTCGCCGCTGGCGATGCAGTATCGCGAACACGAGATCGTGACGATGTCGAACAAGGGCGGCTTCGCGACCCTGCTGACCGTGGAGAAGTTCGGCGACCGGCCGACCGCCGCGGAAGTCGTCGCGGTGCGGCACACGATTCCGTCCCTGCGGTCTGTCCTGACGATCGGTGCGGCGGAGGAGAATTCGGGAACGGCCGACGCGCACATCGTCCCGGGTCCGGCGTCGGACACCGACAGAGGGCGGGTCGAAGCGCTGCGTACCGCGGACCCGAACGATCCCAACGACTGCGTCACGATCTGCTGGACCTCCGGCACCGAGGGCGAACCGAAGGGGGTGCAGCGGACCCACTACGACTGGCTCGCCTTCTCGATCGCGACGATCGACGCACCCCGCGTGACGGGCGACGACGTGCTGCTCAACCCGTTCCCCATGATCAACATGGCGGGCATCAACGGCATGTTGCTGCCGTGGCTCGTCATGGGGGCGAGGCTCGTGCAACACCATCCCTTCGACGCGCCCACCTTCTTCCGGCAGATCGCGGTCGAGCGCGTGACCTACACGATCGCGCCGCCGGCGCTGATGTGGATGCTCCTGAACAACGAGGACCTGCTCGCGAAGATCGACCTGTCCAGCCTGACTCGGATCGGCTCGGGTTCGGCGCCGCTGCAACCGGCGATGGTGCGCGGGTGGCAGGAACGCTTCGGGCTCAGCGTCATCAACTTCTTCGGCTCCAACGAGGGTGTGTCGCTGCTGTCGAGTCCCGAGGACTTCCCCGACCCCGACATCCGAGCGCAGTTCTTCCCCCGCTACGGAGCCGACGGCATCCAGTGGTCGTCGAGGTTCGCCGAACGCGTCGGCGTCAGGCTCGTCGACCTCGCGACCGGTGAGGAGATCACCGAACCGGGCCGGCCCGGCGAACTCCGGATCGCGGGTCCCGCCGTCTTCCCCGGATACATCGGGGGAGTGGACCTCCCCAGTCCGTTCGACGACGACGGATACCTGAAGACCGGCGACATCTTCGAGATCGCCGGCGACCGGAACCAGTACCTGCGCTACGTCGACCGCAGCAAGGACCTGATCATCCGCGGCGGCATGAACATCGCGCCGGTCGAACTCGAGGGCATCATCGCCGAGCACCCGGCGGTGGCGGAGGTCGCCATCGTCGGTGATCCCGACACCGTGCTCGGCGAGAAGGTGGCCGCGGTCGTCGTGTGCCGTGCCGGCGCATCGCTGACCCTCGACGAACTGGTGGCGTTCCTGAAGGAACGGAAGATCGCCTCGTTCAAGCTTCCCGAGCGTCTCGAGGTCCGCGAGGTGCTTCCCCGCAACGCCGTCGGCAAGCTCCTCAAGCGTGAACTGCGGCGGACACCCACGTCCGTCGACTGAGTCCCGCACCATCCCTCTGTTCCCGAAGTGGAGATCTCTTGTCCCAGTTCAGCTCGGACGTCTTCGTCTACGACGCGGTCCGGACACCCAAGGGTCGCGTCCGGCGCGGCGGCGGAACCCTGGCCGACGTGCCCGCATACGAACTTCTCGCGACGCTGCTGCGCGCCCTGCAGGCGAGGGGACTCGACGCCGAGCGGGTCGACGACATCGTCATCGGCACCAGCACGGCCGCCGGTGACCAGGGCGGCGACGTCGCCCGCGCCGCGGCCCTGTGGGCGCAGTGGCCCGACACCGTTCCGGGTGGGGTGGTGTCGCGGCTGTGCTGCTCCGGGCTCGACGCGATCGGCACCGCCGCAGCGAAGGTCGCGTCCGGAATGCACGACGTCGTCGTCGCGGGCGGGGTGGAGTCCATGTCGCGGGTGCCGATGCTGACCGACAAACCTGCGTTCGCCTACGAGGGTCCGTTGCAGGACGTCACCGGGTACGTGACCATCGGTGTCGCGGCGGACCTGACCGCGGCCGACGCGGGCTTCACCCGCGAGGATCTCGACAGCTACGCGGTGACGTCGCATCGGCGTTCCGCCGCCTCCACGACATCCGCGTCGATCGTCCCGATCACGTCCGGCGACACCGTCGTGCTGGACCGGGACGAAGGAGCCCGCGCCGACGCAACCCTCGACGGATTCGCTGCTCTCGGAACGTTGTTCGGGGAGGATCCGTCCTGGGAGCGCGTCGCGCGGCAACTACCCGATTCGCTCCGGCCCACCGGCGGCCTGCACACGCTGGGGACCGCGCCGCAACTCGCCGACGGGGCGTCGGCCCTCGTACTCGGGTCCGGGCGCTCCCGGGAGGTCGCGGGGTCGGACCCGATCGGGCGGATCGTCGCGGTCACCCAGACGGCGGTGCGCTCGCCACGACTGACCGCGGGCATGACCGCGGCCCGCGCCGCATTGGATCGTGCCGGGATCACGGCCGCGAACCTCGACGTCGTCGAGGCCAACGAATCGTTCGCAGTGTCGCCGCTGCTGGTCGGCCGGGAACTCGGCATCGACCCCGCCCGCGTCAATCCGAACGGCGGCGCCGTCGCCACGGGACATCCGCTGGGCGCGAGCGGCGGCATGCTGCTCGTCAACGCCCTGGACGAGCTGGCTCGTACCGACGGGGAGTTCGCTCTGCTGGTGATTCCCGGTGGTCTCGGACTCGGGGCGGCGGTCGTCGTGCAGCGGGTGTGAGGGGAGCGGACCGGATCAGCGGGTGAGCCGGAGGAACGCGCCGAGTTCGGCCAGTCCCTCCGGCGTGCTCGGCAGATACCGGGTCAGGGCGGGGGAGTGCACGACGACCGCATGCCACTTCCCGCGCGAGAGCGCAACGTTGAGCCTGTTGCGGGACAACAGGAACGACATGCCGCGCGGGACGTCCTCGTGCGCCGACGCGGTCATCGACACGAACACGACGGCGGCCTGACGCCCCTGGAACCGGTCGACCGTTCCCACGTCGACCCGGTCCAGACCCGCCGCGGCCAGCCGCTCGCGGATCGCGATCACCTGCGCGTTGTACGGCGCGACCACGAGGACGTCGCCCTGGTCGAGCGGGCGGGTGCCTTCGAACGAATTCGGGTCGCGCCACGGGGTGCCCAGCAGGTCCCGGATGCGCCGGGTAATCTCGTCCGCTTCCTCCACCGATTCGGTCGAGTTGCCGTGATGCTCGACCAGGACGGTGCTCACGCCGGGCGGTACCCCGTCGAGCGACCGTGCGGCCGTGACGTTCTCCTGCGAGAGCAGACGACCCTCGTACGACAGGTCCGACACCCGCGCGCACAGCGCCGGATGCATACGCCAGGTGCGGGACAGGAAGTAGCCGCGGTCTGCGGGTAGGGCGCCGTGCCCCTCGGCGAGCCACCCGAGCGCCGAGGTGTCCGCCGGTTCGGGATGGGTGCCCTGGCTGACCTGGGGGAGTTG
Organism: Rhodococcus sp. NPDC003382; assembly: GCF_053589135.1. NCBI lineage: Bacteria > Bacillati > Actinomycetota > Actinomycetes > Mycobacteriales > Nocardiaceae > Rhodococcus > Rhodococcus sp. NPDC003382. The sequence goes on along the minus strand of NZ_JBSFRH010000013.1, from coordinate 54,448 downwards.
CTGAGGGTCGCCCAGCAGCAACAGCTTTCGCGCGGCCTGGGCGACCGCGACCGTGTTCGCGAGACAGAACTGCCCGGCCTCGTCGATCACGAGCAGGTCGAGACCGCCGGGCTCGAAGCACGACAGGTTCGTGAAATCCCATGCCGTTCCGCCGACGACGCAGCCGCCGGCGGCGTGGTCGAGGAACCCGGCCATTGCCTTGGCGTCGGGGAACGCGGTCCAGGCCGGGTCGGTCTTCCTCGGTTTGGCCTTCGCGACGGAATCACCCGGGACACCGGCGTCGATGATCCCGTCGAGCATGTTCTCGATCACCGAATGTGATTGCGCGACAACACCGATCCGCCAGCCGTGCCGGAGCGCGAGGGTGGCGACGACGCGAGCGCCTGTGTAGGTCTTTCCGGTGCCGGGCGGTCCCTGCACCGCGACGTACGAATCGTCGAGGTCGAGCAGTGCGGCGGTGATCGCGGCGGCGTGGTCGCCGTCGACCACCGGGGGCAGGCCGGCATTCGACCGGGTGCGCGGCGGGATCCGGCGCAGCACGTCGACCGCCGCCGTGACCGGCGGGTGCGGCAGCGTTCCGCACATCTCGTCGGCGGCCGCGACGATCGCAGTTTCGATGCTCGTCGTCCGGATCGGCGGCCCGGGCGTGATCGCCATCGGCAGCTGCGAGTACTCGTCGCAATCCGTGGGCAGCGTCTCCTCCACGACCAGCACGTCGTGGAAACGGTCGTCCGTTGTGCGGGTGACGACCGTACCGGTGCTCCAGCCGCGGGTCCCGGGACCCCCGTCGAGCAGTCCGTCCGGCACGGGCATGTCGTAGAGCAGGTACACCGTGGTCCCCGGTCCGACGGTGCTGCCGGTACCGAATTCGCCGACGAACCGGATGTTGCGGCGCAGTTTTCGCTGCCGCGGTGTGGCCTTGTGCCAGTCGTCGAGGAGCGTCACCGACGCGGCGACCAGCGTGTCGCGGGTGTCCGACCATTCGTCGGCGGGATCGGACAGCCGGTCGAAGTGCGCCCACCAGAACGGTTTCCGCTCGCGGCGGTGGTAGCCGAGCGACGCGGCCATCAGCGCCGCGGCCTGCTGTTCGGCGGTGCGGTCCGCATGTGTTGCGGGACCGGCGAACTCGCGCAGGGCAATTTCGAGGGGGTCGGGTTCGGACTCCTCGGCTTCGGTCACCGCGACGGGGTCGGTGGTCGCGACACCGTGTTCGTCGGCGCGCGCGAGCAGCCAGTCCCGCAGCAGCATCGTCGAGACGCAGTCGTCCTTGTTGTATGCGGCGATGCCCGCGAGCACTTCCGCGGCGGCCTCGTCGTCGCCGGCGTCCCGGTGGTCGCAGTAGTCGGCGTACGCGACGACGGAGGTGGCCGCGTCGGTGACGTCGCCGTCGCGCTTCGTCGTGTACAGCGGTTCGAGTTTCTTGATGCTGTACGACGGCGCACCGATCCGCAGCGACGCCCGCACCACCGGGTAGAGGTCGACGAGAACACCCCCGCGCAGAAGGTCGTCGACGATCTCCTCGCCGACCCCGTGTCTCCCGGCGAGCCGCAGCAGCGCCGACTTCTCGTAGGCCGCGTAGTGGTAGACGTGCATGTTCGGGTACTGCCGCCGCCGGTCCGTCAGGTAGTCGAGGAATTCGGTGAACGCGCGTCGTTCCTCGGCTCGATCGTGGGCCCAGAACGGCCGGAACACCGGGTCCTGCGCGGTCCGTTCGACGACGCCGAACAGGTACTCGAGTCCCCAGTCCGAGCTGTCGTCCCTGCACCATAGTGGATCCCCTTCGAAATCGAAGAAGATGTCCCCGGCATCCGGTTTCGGCAGGGCGCCGAGGCTGTTCGGGGCGAAGACCTCCACGTAGGCCGAGCCCGTGCGCTCCTGCTCCAGTTGGGCGAGGGCCTGCGCGCGCAGCGACGCATAGGTGCGTGCGGCGATACCCGGGACCGGGTCCTCGCGGGCGGCGAGGTCGTCGACGGTGGTGATCCCTCCGGCGATGAGGCGGGCCCGCTGCGTCGCCCGCATCCCGGCGACGAGCAGCAGATCCCGGCTCGACGTCACCTCCGGCTCACACGCCGGGCAGCGCCCGCACGCGGTGTGCCCGGTACTGCCCCAGACCACCGGTGCACCCGCGCGGTGGTGGTCGTCGAGGAGTTCTTGCAGGTGGGCGCGGTGCAGCGCGAACACCGGAACGATGTCCGCGACCGGATGTGCCGAGTCGGTCCCGTCGCCCAGCAGCAGATGCGCGTGGGACGACACCGGGACACCCACGGCGGCGAGTGCATCCGCGTACGCCGCCACCTGCAGCAGCGCCGGAATCTTCGTGTGCCGCGACAGTTTCGTGTCGTAGACCGCGTAGGTGTCGCCGTCGCGGACCAGGAAGTCGCAGAAGCCGACGAACCGGCCGTCGAAGACGGTGCCCTGGTAGACGACGTCGACTCCGGCGCAGAGGGCGTCGAGTGTCGCGGCGGCAGCTGCCGCGTAGCCGTCGGTGGTGTGTTCCGGGCGCGACATGATCGCGACCCCGCCACCGAATCGTTCCTGGAAGTCCCGCAGCGCCCGTTGCTCGTGCGCATCGCCGAGCGCGAAGGCCCGCTCGAGCATCGGGTCGGGGGCCGTGTCGGTCTGCGCACCCCGCCCCAGCGCCGCATCGAGCGTCCGCAGCAGCGAGAACTCGCAGGTCGCGGCGTGGGTGAGGTCGCCGGCGCTGTACACCAGCGTGTCGTCGAGCAGGAACATCAGCGAGTTCCGGGCTGCTGAGTTCCGGGGTACAGCGGTCGCATGAGTCGACTATCTCAGATGCACCGGCTTCCCGTAGCCACCCGTGCTCGTGCGTGTTTCTGGTAGCCGCAGCTACCGAAAGCGCGCACGAGACCGGGGGCCGCTCCGCCCTCGACGCCGAGCAGGGTGCGGCCCACCAGGACCAGTGCCCAGGGGCCGATCACCCACACCGGCCACGGGTAGATCAGTGCGCCGACTGCGAGCGAGACGACGGCCCAGATCGCGAGGTTCAGAACACCGACGGCGAGCCACGCCGACCATTCGATGCGCTGGTGCAGCGGAAGCCCGCGCACGTAGTCCCGCAGCGGACGCCGGGGCGGGGCCGGGGGCGTCGGGGCGGGAAGGTCGGCGAGAACCTGCCGGGCCTGGTCCTCGGTGACGGCCCGGTAGACCTGCGTGACGCGGTCGTCGAACTCGGTCAGGGTCAGGCGGCCCGCGCCGACATGGGTGCCGAGGATCTGGACGAGCCGTTCGCGGTCGGCGTCGGAGATGCGGAGGCCGGAGATAGGAGTTTCGGGGGCGAGTGCGTCCATCGGGACCCCTCCCAGGATCTTCCATTGTGGAATGTCGCGTAATCCAGCATGCGATATGCCACAGTGGAATGTCAACCCCTCGGCGGAAGGAACCCGCGATGACAGCCCGCCCCCTCAACGCGACCGCGGCGTCGCTGCTCGGATTCCTGCACGAGGGCCCGAAGACCGGATGGGACCTGGTCGCGACCGCGCAGGACCGCATCGGCAAGTTCTGGTCCCTGACGACCAGCCAGGTGTACCGGGAACTCGCGGCGATGGAGACCGCGGGATTGATCGTGGCGGGGGAGAAGGGCCCGCGCGACCGCAAGCCCTACTCCCTCACCGACGCCGGCCGTCGCGCCTTCGCGGACTGGATCGTCCGGGAACCCGGCCCCGAGAACATCCGGTACCCGCTGCTGCTGACCGTCGCCTTCGGCGGCCATCTGCCGCCCGAGCGTCTCGCCGAGATGCTCGCCGCCCACCGCACCGCCCACGAACAACGACTCTCCGAATACGAAGAACTCGCCGCGCTCGACGGAATCGACCCCTACTTCGGAGCGACCCTCGACTTCGGCGTGCTCTACGAACGCGCGGTGCTCGACTGGTTCGACCGCGTCGGGGACCGTCTGACCGGCCCGAACCCGAAAGGCGACACCCCGGGCGAGGACGGCGTCCACAATGACCTCGAAGCCCACAACGACCTCGAAAGCGAATCCGGGAGGTAGCAGTGGCCGGTGAGGTCGTCGTCGGAATCGGACCCGTCACCCCCGACGAGGTGGTGCGGGTCGCGCGCGGCGACGCGTCGGTCCGGTTGTCCGACGAGGCGCTCACCGCGATCGCCGACGGCCGCGCCCTCGTGGACGCGCTGGCCCGCGGCTCCCGGCCGGTGTACGGCATCTCCACCGGGTTCGGTGCCCTCGCCGTCCGGCACATCCCCGCCGAGGACCGGGCCCGGCTGCAGCGCAGCGTCGTGCGCTCCCATGCCGCGGGCACGGGCCCCGAGGTCGAGCGGGAGGTGGTGCGGGCGATGATGCTGCTGCGCCTGTCCACCCTCGCGACGGGTCGCACCGGCGTCCGGGTCGACACCGCCGTCGCGTACGCGGCCATGCTCGATGCGGGGATCGCCCCGATCGTGCCGGAGCACGGCAGTCTCGGCTGTTCCGGCGACCTGGCGCCCCTCGCGCACGTCGCGCTCGCGCTGACCGGGGAGGGCACGGTTCGCGACCGCGCCGGCGTCGCCCTGCCCGCGGTGGAGGCGCTCGCCGAGGCGGGGTGCATGCCGGTCGTTCTCGCCGAGAAGGAAGGCCTGGCGCTGATCAACGGCACCGACGGAATGCTCGGCATGCTCGTGCTCGCGTGCCGCGATCTCGCCGACCTGCTGCGGCTCGCCGACATCGCCGCGGCCATGAGCGTCGAAGCGCTGCTCGGGACCGACCGGGTCTTCGCCGCCGACCTGATCGCGCTGCGTCCGCACCCCGGCCAGGCGACTGCGGCCGCGAACATGGCCCGCCTGCTCGCCGACTCCGGGATCGTCGCCAGCCACCGCACCGACGACTGCCCGATCGTGCAGGACGCGTACTCGCTTCGCTGCGCCCCGCAGGTCGCCGGTGCGGCCCGCGACACCCTCGCCCACGCCGAACAGGTCGCGAACCGCGAATTGTGCTCGGCCATAGACAATCCCGTCGTCACTGCCGATGGCCGGATCGAATCGAACGGCAACTTCCACGGGGCTCCGCTCGGCTACGTCCTCGATTTCCTTGCCATCGCCGTGGCCGATGTCGCGAGCATGAGCGAACGTCGCACGGACCGGTTGCTCGACGTCGCGCGCAATCACGGCCTGCCGCCGTTCCTCGCCGACGATCCCGGGGTCGACAGCGGCCACATGATCGCGCAGTACACGCAGGCCGGAATCGTCGCGGAGCTGAAAAGACTTGCGGCACCGGCGAGTGTCGATTCGATTCCGTCGTCGGCGATGCAGGAGGACCATGTTTCGATGGGGTGGTCCGCGGCCCGCAAACTTCGCCGCGCCCTGGACGGACTGACGCGGGTGTTGTCGATCGAAATTCTCACCGCTGCACGGGCGTTGGACCTTCGTTCCCCGCTGACCCCGGCGCCGGGCACCGCGGCGGTCCGGGATGCGTTGCGTCGCCGCGTGCCCGGACCCGGAACGGACCGGCACCTCGCGCCGGAGATCGACGAGGCGGTGGCCATGGCCGCGTCGGGTGAACTCGTCGCCGCGGCCGAGGCGGTCGTCGGTCCGTTGCATTAGTCGAGGCGGTGGCACTCATCGCAGCGGATCGAAATGGCGCAGAAGCGGATCCGGAATACCTGTCGTCACCAGCTCCGCGAGCAGCCGGCCGGTCAGCGGACCGAGCGCGACACCCCACATGCCGTGCCCGCCCGCGACGAACACCCGCGGCGACAGGGTTTCGCCGATCAGCGGCAGACCGTCGGCGGTGCACGGACGCGACCCGACCCACTCCTCTTTCGTTGCGGACCAATCGATTCCGCTGAGAAGCGGGCGGGTGGCATCGATGATCGCCTGCACTCGACGTGGATCGAACGGGGCGTCGGGGCTGCGGAACTCCATCATCCCGGCGATCCGCAGGCGGTCGTGCAGCGGTGTGCACGCGACCCGCTGGGTCGGAAAGTAGATCGGATTCTTGGGCAGTTCCGCGGGGCGAACGCTGAAGCTGTAGCCGCGACCTGCCTGCACGATCGTCCGCACCCCGAAGGGCCGCGCCAGATCCCCGAGCCGCGCGCCCGTCGCGAGCACCACCGCGTCCGCCGAGTAGGCCTGCCCGTCCGGGCCGGTGACCTCCACGGACTCCGCGCGGGCACGTATCGACTCGGTGTCGAACCCTTCGACGATCTCACCGCCGCGTTCGCGCACGGAGTCGGCCAGGGCCGCGAGAAAGCGGGGCGGATCGATGAACCGCTGCCCCCGGATCAGCACCCCCACTCGCACGGCCTCGCCGAGCAGCGGCTCGAGCGACCGCACGGTGTCACGATCGAGAAGTTCGTAGTCGACCTCGCCGCCGGCGGCCCGCACGTGCTCGAACTCGTCGAGCAGGCCCTGCCGATCCGACTCGGACACGAACGCGGCCAGGAACGGATCGGCGGTGCGGGTCTGCTCGGTGAGCCCGCCGCGGATCAGGTCGTCGTAGGCGTCCAGCGCGACCCGGTTGGCCTGCGCGAACACCGCCATCGAGGCACGCCAGCGGCCGGGCGTGCAGTTGCGGGCGAAACCGGCGAGGAACCGGAGCAACCGCAGGTCGGTGGTCGGCGGCACGTACACCGGCGACGACGGAGTCAGCGCCGACCGCAGTCCGTAGCGCAGCACCGACGGCTCGGGCAGCGGCAGCGTCAACGCCGGAGCCAACCACCCCGCGTTGCCCCACGAGGCGTCCGCGGCGACACCCTCGCGGTCGAGCACCGTGACCTCGACCTCGCGCTCCTGCAGGAACCAGGCGGTGGACAGTCCGACGACACCGGCACCGACGACGATCACCCGACGAACGGTCATGACGCACTCCCGTATCCGAAATGCCCCATCCGGTTCCATCATGCACGCGTGTGCGCGACCGGGGCGGCGAACATCGGCTCGGATACCCGGGTCTTGTCGTGTGTCCCGGTTCTAGAGGGTTCCGGTGACGATCCGGTGCACGAGCCGTGCCGCAGTGCGTGCCGTCCGGTCGTCGATGTCGAAGGCCGGGTTGAGCTCGGCGACCTCGGCGACGGCGAGCCGGCCGCTGCGCGCCACCAGATCGCACACGTGCTGGACCACCTCGAGCGGAACCCCGTACGCGGCGGGCGCGCTGACGCCCGGCGCGATCGCGGCCGGGAGGACATCCAGGTCGACTGTCAGGTGGACCAGATCCACCGTCGCGAGGAACTCGCCGACGAACGTCTCGACATCGGGCAGATGCGCGATGCGGCACTCGTCGTCGAGCAGGTATCGCACCCCGAGTTCCGTGGCGGTCGTGAACAGCGCGGTCGTGTTGCTCGGCTGCGCGATCCCCACCACCGCATACCGCAGATCCCGCCCCCGCGACTTCTCCTCGCGCGCCATCTGCAGGAACGGGGTACCCGAACTCGGTGTCGCATCGGCCCGCAGGTCGAAGTGCGCGTCGAGGTTCAGCACGCCGCAGCGCGCGCCGTCCCGCACGGCCGCGCTGCCCGCGATGCCCAGATAGGTGCCGTACGCGACCTCGTGCCCGCCCCCGAGGACCGTGACGGGGTGTCCGTGGTCGAGCAGTGTGGTCACCGCGGCGCCGAGGCGGCGCTGTGCTCCCTCGAGGTCGCCACCGGAGACGACCACGTCGCCCGCGTCGTACACCGTCGACGGTCCGGACGGCGGCACCGCCAGCGACGCGAGCCCCGCGCGCAGTGCGGCCGGTCCGTCGGCGGCGCCGGCCCGGCCCCGGTTGCGGCGCACGCCTTCGTCGCTGCGGAACCCGATCAATACGGGCGTCCCCGGTGCCGGGTCGGCGGGCCACGGTGTGACGGCATCATGCCAGCGCAGGTGCTCCCGGCCCGGGCCGTCGTCGCGGCCGGTCCACGGCTGCGCCGGCACATCCGTCCGCAGGATCATCGGCGTATTCCGTCCTTCCATACGTGCGAGACGAGGTGCACGCCCGGCCGGTACGCGAGGTGCACGTGCGAGGGGGCGTCGAGCGCGATCACATCCGCCCGACAGCCGGGTCTCAGCACGCCGATATCGTTGCGGCGCAGCGCGTGTGCTCCGCCCGCGGTAGCGGACCACACCGCCTCGTCTGGGCTCATGTGCATCTCGCGTACCGCCAGCGCGATGCACAGGGGCATGCTCGTCGTGTACGAGGTGCCGGGGTTGCAGTCGGTCGCCACCGCGACCGTCACACCGGCGTCGAGCAGTCGTCGGGAATCGGGATACGTGGCCCGCGTGGAGAATTCGGCTCCCGGGAGCAAGGTCGCGACCGTGGTGCTGTCGGCCAGCGCCGCGATGTCGTCCGCGCTGGTGTGCGTGACGTGATCGACCGACGCCGCGCCGGTTTCGACGGCGAGCCGCACGCCGTCGCCCGGACCCAGCTGGTTGCCGTGCACCCGCGGGACCAGCCCCGCCGCGACACCGGCGCTGAGCACCGCGCGGCATTGGTCGGCGTCGAACGCGCCGCGCTCGCAGAACACGTCGATCCACTTCGCGTGGGGCGCGCACGCGGGGATCATCTCCTCGATCACCATGCGCACGTAGTCGTCTGTGCGGCCGTCGAATTCGGGCGGAGTGACGTGCGCGGCGAGCAGCGTCGTCTCCGGCGTGTGCGCCGCGGCCAGGCGCAGGCTGCGCAGTTCGTCGGCGACGGTCTGGCCGTATCCGGACTTGCATTCGATCGTCGTCGTCCCCGACCGGCGGGCCTCGGTCACCAACCGGGTCACGGTCGCGTTCAGCTCCGCGTCGGTCGCCGCGCGGGTCGCCGCGATCGTCGAGCGGATACCTCCCGCGGTGTAGGGTTGCCCGGCCATCCGGGACGCGAACTCCTCGGCGCGGTCGCCGGCGAAGACCGGATGCGTGTGGCTGTCGACGAATCCGGGAAGTACCGTGCGGCCGTCCAGGTCGAGACGAAAAACATTGTCGGCGTGCGGTTCCCGACCGCTGCTGCCCACCCATTGCACGACACCGTCCCCGAGTAGGAGCGCCGCGTCGCGCAGCAGCCCCAACCGGCCCGCACCGATATCGGGATCGTTGGTGACGAGGACACCGATGCCGTCGAGCAGCGTCCACGGACCCGAGGTCACGACTCACCGCTCCTGCATGGGGACGCGCAGGCCGTGCCGGGCGGCGACCTCACCGGCCTTGTCGTAGCCGGCGTCGACGTGCCGCAGCACGCCGGTCGCGGGATCGTTGGTGAGCACCCGCTCGAGTTTGCGGGCGGCGAGCTCGGTGCCGTCGGCGACGCAGACCTGACCGGCGTGGATGGACCGGCCCATGCCGACGCCGCCGCCGTGGTGGATCGACACCCAGGTCGCTCCCGACGCGGTGTTGACCAGCGCGTTGAGCAGCGGCCAGTCGGCGATCGCGTCGGAGCCGTCGGCCATCGCCTCCGTCTCGCGGTAGGGCGACGCCACCGACCCGGCGTCCAGGTGGTCGCGGCCGATGACGATCGGCGCGGACACCTCACCGGAGGCCACCATCTCGTTGAATCGCAGGCCCGCCCGGTGCCGCTCACCGTATCCGAGCCAGCAGATCCGCGCCGGCAGACCCTCGAACTGCACCTTCTCCCCGGCCAGGCGCAGCCACCGCGTCAGATGCGTGTTGTCCGGGAACAATTCGGCGACCGCCCGATCGGTCGCGGCGATGTCGGCGGGGTCACCCGACAGTGCCACCCACCGGAACGGGCCGCGACCCTCCTCGAACAGCGGCCGGATGTAGGCGGGGACGAAGCCGGGGAAGGCGAACGCGCGGTCGTAGCCACCCTTGCGGGCCTCGTCGCGGATCGAATTGCCGTAGTCGAACACCTCGGCGCCGCGGTCGAGGAATCCGACCATGGCCTCGACGTGCCGTGCCATCGACGCGCGTGCCTGCTCGGTGAACCAGGCCGGGTCCTTCTCGCTCAGCCGGTGCCAGTCCTCGAGTTCCACCCCGAGCGGAAGGTAGGACAACGGGTCGTGCGCGGAGGTCTGATCCGTGACGATGTCGATCGGCGCGCCGCGCTCGAGAAGTCGCGGGAATGCGTGGGCGGCGTTGGCGACCACCCCGATCGACAACGGGGTGCGGGCCTCGCGCGCGGCGACCGCCAGTTCGAGTCCGGCTTCGAGGGTGTCGGCGCGCACGTCGAGATAGCCGTGGTCCAGGCGTCTTTCGATGCGAGCCGGGTCGACGTCGACGCACAGGGCGACACCGTCGTGCATCGTGATCGCCAGCGGTTGCGCGCCGCCCATTCCGCCGAGGCCCGCGGTGAGGGTGAGGGTGCCCGCGAGGGTGCCGCCGCTGTCCGGGTAGCGCCCCGAGGCGGCGAGCTTCCGCGCGACCGCCCCGAACGTCTCGTAGGTGCCCTGGAGGATGCCCTGCGAGCCGATGTAGATCCACGAACCTGCCGTCATCTGCCCGTACATGATGAGACCGAGCGCCTCGAGCCGGCGGAACTCCTCCCAGTTCGCCCAGTCGCCGACCAGATTCGAGTTCGCGATCAGCACCCGCGGAGCCCACTCGTGGGTGCGCAGGACCCCGACGGGCTTGCCGGACTGGACGAGCAGGGTCTCGTCGTCGGCGAGGGTCTCGAGCGTGGCGACGATCGCGTCGAACGCCGCCCAACTACGGGCGGCGCGCCCGGTGCCGCCGTAGACCACGAGATCGTCGGGGCGTTCGGCGACCTCCGGATCCAGATTGTTCATCAGCATGCGCAGCGCGGCCTCCTGCTGCCAGCCGCGACAGTGCAGGTCGCGGCCGCGGGGAGCGCGGACGGGCCGGGCGCCGGGCAGGTTCGTCATGATCACCTCGCGGTGTTCGGGCCTGTACCGATTACACCCTCTCGGTGCCGTGATGCGGTGGCGAAGCGCCGATTCGGCGCCGGTGTGCCGAAGTGGCGCCTCCGACCGCCATTTCGGCACACCGGCAGCGCAGCTGCTTGACCATCGCCAAGAATGATGTTCTGCTTTACGGAAACATCATTCTCGTCGAGGTTTCGCAGCAGGAGGTGGAAGCAAGTGGACCTGGGTTCCGCGCGCCACGCATTCGTCACCGGCGGCGCCAGTGGTATCGGCAGGGGTATCGCCGAGGCGCTCGCCGACGCCGGGGTGCGTGTCACGATCGCCGACATCGACCGGGAGGCAACCGAAGCGGTCGTCGCCACCCGCCCGGACGACTTCGCCGGGCTCGACCTCGACGTGCGCGACCGCGCGGCCTGGCGTGAGGCGAAGGCCCGGTCGGAAGCGGTGTTCGGGCCCGTCGACATCCTTGTCAACAACGCGGGAATCGGATTCAACGGCCGGGACTTCGCCGACCTGGACCCGGAGGTGTTCGACCGGATCATCGACATCGACCTGACGGGAGTGTTCAACGGGATCTCCACGTTCGCGGCCGACCTGCGCGTCCGCGGGCGGGGCCACATCGTCAACACCGCGTCCGTGATGGCCCTGACCGCGGGTGCGCCGGGCCGCGGGGCCTACAGTGCGGCCAAGAGCGCGGTCGTGGCGATGTCCGAGGCGCTGCGGCAGGAGATGGCGCCCCACGGGGTGGGGGTGTCGGTGCTGTGCCCCGGACTGGTCCGGTCCAACCTCGACAGCACCACCACCCGGCTGGGCGGTCAGGTCGAGAACGTCGCCCACATCAAGGGCGACGGCAGCCTCGGCATGGACCCGGCGGAGGCCGGCGCGCGGGTGCTCGACGGCATCGCCCGCGACCTTCCGTACATCCTCACGCACCCGCACTATCTGTCCCACGTCGAGGCGCGCATGGATTCGCTCCGCCGCTGTTTCGCGGAGGCGGAATCCGTCCGTGTGCCGTAGTGGCGCCCCTGACCGCCACAAAGGCACACGAGCAGCGAAGCTGCCTGCCGTCATCAGTAGGATCGACGGTCGTCAGTTCTGCTTCGAAGGGGACCGAAAATGAGCACAAACGTCGAACAGCGTGAGTTCCAGGCCGAGGCCCGGCAGCTGCTGGACCTGATGATCCATTCGATCTATTCGAACAAGGACACGTTTCTGCGGGAACTCGTCTCCAACGCGTCCGACGCGCTGGACAAGCTGCGACTGGAGTCGTTCCACAACAAGGACCTGGAGGTCGACACCTCCGATCTGCACATCGACCTCGAGGTCGACAAGGACAAGCGGACCCTCACCGTCCGGGACAACGGCATCGGCATGTCCCGCCACGAAGTGATCGACCTCATCGGCACACTCGCCAAGTCCGGCACCGGGGAACTGCGCCGCAAGCTGAAGGAAGCCAAGGACGCCGCCGCGTCGGAGGAACTGATCGGCCAGTTCGGCATCGGCTTCTACTCGGCGTTCATGGTCGCCGACAATGTCACCCTGGTCACCCGCCGGGCGGGGGAGGAGACCGGCACGCGCTGGGAATCCGGCGGCGAGTCGACCTACACGATCGCCGCCGTCGAGGACGTGCCGCAGGGCACCTCCGTCACCCTGCACCTCAAGCCGGAGGACGCCGACGACCACCTCTACGACTACACCTCCCCGAGCAAGCTGCGCGAGATCGTCAAGAAGTACTCGGACTTCATCGCCTGGCCGATCCGGATGGAGATCGAACGCACGAAGACCACCCCCGCCGAGGACGGCGGCGAACCCGTCGTCGAGACGGTCGTCGAAACCGAAACCCTCAACTCCGGCAAGGCCCTGTGGGCGCGTTCCCGGGAGGAGGTGTCCGACGAGGAGTACAAGGACTTCTACCGGCACGTCTCCCACGCCTGGGACGACCCGCTCGAGATCATCCCGATGAAGGCCGAGGGCACCTTCGAATACCAGGCGCTGCTGTTCCTTCCGTCGCACGCTCCGTTCGACCTGTTCATGCGCGAACGCAAGTCCGGCGTCCAGCTGTACGTCAAGCGGGTGTTCATCATGGACGACTGCGAAGAGCTGATGCCGGAGTACCTGCGCTTCGTCAAGGGTGTCGTCGACGCACAGGACCTCTCGCTCAACGTCTCTCGCGAGATCCTGCAGCAGGACCGCCAGATCAGGGCGATCCGGCGCCGGCTCACCAAGAAGGTGCTGTCCACGATCAAGGACATGCTCGCCAACGACCGCGACAAGTACCGCACGTTCTGGGCGGAGTTCGGTCGCGTCGTCAAGGAAGGCCTGATCTCCGACACCGACAACCGCGAGACCCTGCTGGCGCTGTCGTCGTTCGACTCCACCGCGAGCACGGAGGCCGGCGCCGACCCTGACGCGACTGCGACGCAGACCACGCTCGCCGAGTACGTCGAGCGGATGAAGGAAGGCCAGGAGGACATCTTCTACCTGACCGGCGAGTCGCGGCAGCAGCTCGAGAACTCCCCGCACATGGAGGCGTTCCGCGCCAAGGGCATCGAGGTGCTGCTGCTCACCGACCCGGTCGACGAGATGTGGACGTCGTCGGTGCCGGAGTTCGAGGGCAAGGCGCTGCGCTCGATCGCCAAGGGCGAGGTGGACCTCGGCAGCGAGGACGAGAAGAAGGCCGCCGAGGCGGAACGCGAGGAGAAGGAGAAGGGCTTCGCGGACCTGCTCGAATGGCTGAAGAACACGCTCGACGAGCACATCAAGGAGGTGCGCCTGTCGTCGCGGCTGACGACGTCCCCGGCATGCATCGTCGGTGACACGTTCAGCATGTCGCCCGCCCTCGAGCGCATGTACCGGGCATCGGGACAGGCGCTGCCTCCGATGAAGCGGATCCTCGAGCTGAACCCGGACCATCCGTTGGTGACCGGTCTGCGTACCGCGCACGAGCAGCGCAGCGACGACCCGGCGCTCGCCGAGACCGCCGAATTGCTGTACGGCACCGCGGTGCTCGCCGAGGGCGGCGAACTCGACGAGCCGGCTCGCTTCGCGCGGTTGCTCGCCGACAAGCTCGCCCGCAGCCTGTAGCGCGACGCGGGCCGATAAGCTCGGCGTCATGAGCGGCGTGGACGGGGTTCTGTTCGACATCGAAGGCGTGATCGTCCTGTCGTGGGACCCCGTCCCCGGCGCCGCGGACGTGCTCGCGGGTCTGCGCGACCGCGGCCTCGCGCGCGCGTTCCTCACCAACACGACCTCCCGCACCCGCGCCGAGATCGCGGGCCGGCTCACCGAACTGGGCATGCCCGTCGACGAGTCGGAGATCGTCACCGCCGCCTCGCTCACCGCCGAATACCTGCGGCAGACCTATCCCGGTCGCCGGTGCTGGCTGCTCAACCACGGCAACGTCGACGCCGATCTCGCCGGCGTCGTCCGCGACGACGACGATCCGGAGGTCGTCGTCCTCGGTGGCGCCGGGCCCGAGTTCACGCACCGGGCGCTGAGCCGGGTCGCGGAACTGATGCTCGACGGGGTGCCCGTCGTCGCGATGCACCGGGCCGGCGCGTGGCAGGCGTCGGACGGTCTGCGCCTCGACACCGGCACCTACCTGGCGGGTCTCGAGGAGCTGTCGGGGCGCAGCGTCGTCGCGGTCGGGAAGCCGTCCATGCAGGGTTTCCTCGAGGCCGCCGAATTGATGGGCACCGACGCGGACCGCATCGTCGTGGTCGGCGACGATCTGGGCGCCGAGGTGATCCCCGGGCAGCGGCTCGGGATGTCCGGAGTGCTCGTGCGCACGGGCAAGTTCCGCCAGTCGGTGCTCGATCTGGCCGTCGACAGGCCCGATCACGTCATCGATTCGATCGCCGATCTTCCGGCCCTGCTGGACCGGCTGTAGCGGCCGCCGGCACCGTCGGGCGCTGTGACCCATCCCACTCGGGCGGGTCCTTTCGGGACGGGATACGCTCGCGCCCCGGGGGTCTCTCCTCCGGTATCCGATCAGTCTCGAACCAGTTCTCGAGGAGCTGCCTTGATCATTCGTTCCTTCCGCTCCGTTCGTCCCGGCCGTCGCGCGGCGCGTGCCGGTGTGGTCGCCGCCCTGGGTGTGGCGGCCGCGTCCCTGCTCGGAGTGGGTGCCGCGACGGCTGCGCCGGTGACCTGTGTGTCGCCGCCGTCGGAGAATCAGATCCTCGTGTCGGACACCGCGAGTTGCGGTGCCAAGGCGGAGATCGGCAGCACGGCCCGCGCGGCGGCGGCGGACAGCGGCACCGCGGTGTCGGTCGCGAACGCGGCCGGGGCGGCCGAGGCGCAGGCGACCGGGTTCGGCACCGCGCTGAGTGCCGCGCGGGACGGCGGACGTTCGTTTGCCTTCGCGCTCGGTGGCGGTCTGAGCCATTCGTCGGCGCAGGGTCCGTCGGTGATCACCCTGTCGCTCGCGGGCTGGGGATCGGGTGCGACCGCCGACGAAACCGGCGTCACGTGCGTCGGTGCCCAGTCGTTCGCGGTGAACACCGGGTCGGGTCAGTGGTGCGCGGTCGGTGTGGGGTCCACGCGCCGCTGATCGGTACCCATCGACCGGGTGTGGCGACCCTTGCACTCGCCACACCCGAGTGCTAAAAATGCAGTTGGCACTCACGCTGAGTGAGTGCCAGGTCGGGATGGTGAGGCCGGGAATATCGACACCCCTGGTCGTCCGTCGCGGGCACTGCTTCCGACCGAGCCAACACGGGGCGTCCCGACGAGCGGTCGTCCTGTGAACGGACCGACCCGACTCGGGTCGAGCCGTGAATGGGCCGACCCGACGAGCGGTCGTCCTAGGTGTCACCCCGATATCCGGAGGATCACTTCGCAATGGCCAAGATCATCGCGTTCGACGAAGAGGCCCGTCGCGGTCTCGAGCGGGGCCTGAACAGCCTCGCCGACGCTGTCAAGGTGACGTTGGGCCCCAAGGGTCGCAACGTCGTGCTCGAGAAGAAGTGGGGCGCCCCCACGATCACCAACGATGGTGTGTCCATCGCCAAGGAGATCGAGCTCGAGGATCCGTACGAGAAGATCGGCGCAGAGCTGGTCAAGGAAGTTGCCAAGAAGACCGACGACGTCGCGGGTGACGGCACCACCACCGCCACCGTCCTCGCTCAGGCGCTCGTTCGCGAAGGTCTGCGCAACGTCGCTGCCGGCGCCAACCCGCTGGGTCTGAAGCGCGGCATCGAGAAGGCCGTCGAGGCCGTCACCGCCAAGCTGCTCGACACCGCCAAGGAGGTCGAGACCAAGGAGCAGATCGCTGCCACCGCGGGCATCTCCGCCGGTGACCCCGCGATCGGTGAGCTCATCGCCGAGGCCATCGACAAGGTGGGCAAGGAAGGTGTCATCACCGTCGAGGAGTCCAACACCTTCGGCCTCCAGCTCGAGCTGACCGAGGGCATGCGCTTCGACAAGGGCTACATCTCCCTCTACTTCGCCACCGACGCCGAGCGTCAGGAGGCCGTGCTCGAGGATCCCTACATCCTGCTCGTCAGCTCCAAGATCTCCACGGTCAAGGACCTGCTGCCGCTGCTCGAGAAGGTCATCCAGTCGGGCAAGCCGCTGCTGATCATCGCCGAGGACGTCGAGGGTGAGGCTCTGTCCACCCTGGTCCTGAACAAGATCCGTGGCACCTTCAAGTCGGTCGCCGTCAAGGCTCCGGGCTTCGGTGACCGTCGCAAGGCCCAGCTCGCCGACATCGCCATCCTCACCGGTGGCGAGGTCGTCAGCGAAGAGGTCGGCCTGTCCCTCGAGACCGCCGGCATCGAGCTGCTCGGCAAGGCCCGCAAGGTCGTCGTCACCAAGGACGAGACCACCATCGTCGAGGGCGCGGGCGATCCCGACGCCATCGCCGGTCGCGTCAACCAGATCCGCGCCGAGATCGAGGCGTCGGATTCGGACTACGACCGCGAGAAGCTGCAGGAGCGTCTGGCCAAGCTGGCCGGCGGTGTCGCGGTCATCAAGGCCGGCGCTGCCACCGAGGTCGAGCTCAAGGAGCGCAAGCACCGCATCGAGGATGCCGTCCGCAACGCGAAGGCTGCCGTCGAGGAGGGCATCGTCGCCGGTGGTGGCGTGGCCCTGCTGCAGGCCGCTCCGGTTCTCGACGACCTGAAGCTCGAGGGTGACGAGGCCACGGGTGCCAACATCGTCAAGGTTGCCCTCGAGGCTCCGCTGAAGCAGATCGCGTTCAACGCCGGCCTCGAGCCCGGCGTCGTCGCGGAGAAGGTTCGCAACCTGCCCGCCGGCAGCGGCCTCAACGCCGCCACCGGTGAGTACGAGGACCTCCTCGCCGCCGGCATCAACGACCCGGTCAAGGTCACCCGCTCGGCGCTGCAGAACGCGGCGTCCATCGCGGCCCTGTTCCTGACCACCGAGGCCGTTGTCGCCGACAAGCCGGAGAAGGCCGCGCCCGTCGCGGACCCGACCGGCGGCATGGGCGGCATGGACTTCTGAGTCCGGCTCACCAGCTCGCGCGAAGCCCGATCCCACACCGTGGGGTCGGGCTTCGCCCGTTTTAGCTGACCGAGCCCCGTCCGAAACACGTGAACAATTCCGTTCGACCTATTTTTCTGTGAATTCTTCACAACATGTCGATGCGCTGCCTGTGGGCTGAAACAGTGATATAACCCTTCTGTCCGAAATTTCGTTTCAGTAACAAGGGGAGAATCCATGCTGCTTCTGCTGCTCCAGTGGGCTGCCGCCAACCCTGACTTCATCCAGGTTCTCGACAGCTTCAGCGACGTCGCCATCGGCTAGGAGACGCCGCCATCGGCTAGAAAAGGAGTTCCGCTGTGGAACCAATGGGGCTGTTCGAATTCCTGGACTTCCTGGTGCTTGCCTTCTCGGCATTCGGTTCCTCGTAGACTGGGTTCGTTCCCGACATCGAACCGTGACCGCAGCGGTATTTTTCCGCCGCTGCGGTCACGCGTGAAAGGCTCTTTCCTTTACATGCGCTCCACCCTCCGTTCCCGGACCGTCATCGCCGGACTCGCCCTGCTCTCCCTCGCCGGCCCGACCGCCGTCGCCACCGCCGAACCCCCCGCCGACGCCGGGACCGTGGACGCGGCCTCGACCGGTGCCTACGTCGACCACATCGACCGGATCACCGATCGCAAGGTCACCGCGCACGTCTACTCGCCGTCCATGGGTCGCACGATCCCGCTCGAGATCCTGCTTCCGGCCGACACGACCACGCCGAAGCCCGTCCTGTACCTGCTCAACGGAGCCGGCGGCGGCGAGGACAATGCCACCTGGACGCAGAAGACCGACGTCGAGTCCTTCTTCGCGGACAAGGGCGTCTACGTGATCACGCCGATCGGCGGCGCCTTCTCGTACTACACCGACTGGCAGAAGGACGATCCGGTCCTCGGCCGGAACAAGTGGACGACCTTCCTCACCCGGGAACTGCCGCCGGTCGTGGACGCCACGTTCGCGACCACCGGCGCCAACGCGATCGCCGGCCTGTCGTCGTCGGCGACGTCGGTGCTCAACCTCGCGATCGCGAGCCCCGGGCTGTACCGCGCCGTCGGTTCCTACAGCGGTTGCGCGTCCACCAGCGACGAACTGGGCCGGGCCTACGTGACGACCGTCGTCGAATCGCGGGGCGACGGCAACGTGGAGAACATGTGGGGTCCGGCTGACCACCCGGACTGGGTTGCCAACGACGCGATCATCAACGCGGAGAAGTTGCGCGGCACCGATCTGTACGTGTCGAGCGCGACCGGACTGCCCGGCCAGCACGAGCGCCTCGATCAGGCCCAGGTGAACGGCGATGTGGAGGCGCTCGCCAATCAGATCCTCGTCGGCGGGGCCATCGAGGCCGCGACGGACGAGTGCACGCACCGGTTCGTGAACCGGCTCGGTGAACTCGACATCCCGGTGCAGGCCGTGTTCCGCCCCGTCGGCACCCACTCGTGGGGCTACTGGCAGGACGACCTGCACCAGTCGTGGCCGATGATCGAGGCCGCCCTGAACCGGTAGACGGCCACCGCTTCTACCAGTACTGCTTCCGCGTCCCGTCGGTGTCGGCGACGAACACGACGGCGTCGGCACCGGCGACCGCGGCCGGCGTCAACGGAATGTGGCCGGGCACGATCGGCTCGCCCGCACCGACGGACGACGGCAGCGCAGCGCGTAGCTCCGGCACCGGGAACAGGGCTTTCCGGCCGGTCGCCGCGGCGAGCGCGTGCTGGAGGGTGCCCGGTTCCGGGTGGGGTGCGGCGTCGGTCGCCACGAACACGTAGCGCTCACCGAGTTCGAGCCCGGCCAGCGCACCGGCACTGCACCAGCTCGCATTCTCCGGCCCGACCTGCATCCCGGACTCCGCCCGCTGCAGGTGCGCGTTGTGCGCGAACAGCAGGATCGGTCCGCGCCGCTGTTCCTGCGCGACGAGCGCGAGCAGGTTCGCGGCCATCATCTCGGCGCGGATCCCGAGCAGACTCCCGATCCGGTCGGGTCCGGCCGTCGCCATGGCCGCGTGATAGCGCAGCAGGCCCGACGCGGTGCGGGCGTGCGTGACGGCGTCCTCGTATCCGTCCGGGTCGGCGGGCCGCAGGCGAGGTCCCGCGCGGTGCAGCGCACCGGCGAGATCGTCGGCGACGAGGCGAAGCTCCCGCGCCCGATCCGAATTGCCGATCGAGACGGCGGGATCGAACATCGCCGCCTCGTCCGTCCAGTCCGCGTCGTCGCCGAGCAGCGCGTCGAGATCCCGGATCGACGCCGGTCGCAGCGGCGCGGGCAGGTATTCGACGACCGCGGACAGTGCGCGGCGCGGGCTCGGTGCCGCGGAGAACTCCAGCGGCGCGTCGAAGCCGTGGAAGCGAACCCGATCCTCCGGGGCGACTCCGGAGTTGTGCGCGCGGAGCCAGTCGACGAGTTCGCGGTTGCCCGGTACGGCACCGAAACCGTGACTGAACCCGGTCGCGAGCACCGTCTCGAGCTCCGCGGGCGCCCCGCACACGTAGTCGTCGACGATCGACGCGGCGAAGATGTCGGTTTCGAGCGCGATCGACCGGAATCCCCGGTCGACCAGGTGACTCAGAAAATCGTTGCGCAGCAACGGAAAAGCCTCGATGCCGTGGGTCGGCTCACCGAGTGCGAGCACCGCCGGTGGCTCGGGTCGCGCGGCGAGCAGTTCGTCGAGTACCCGGCCGAGGCTCTCGCGGTCGTCGAGCGGGCGGGCGATTTCCTGCAGCGATGTGGTGGTCGGCATGAACACTCCTCTGGCGGAAGTACCTACCCCCTCGACAGTATCGTTGAAGGATCGGGTGAAACTTTCACGAAGATCATCTGCGGTTTCGGGTTCGAAGTCTCAAACGGAGGTGCACCCTGCGACCCGTCGACCTCGCCCGCGAGCACGGACTGTCGGCGCAGGCGATCCGCAACTACGAGGACGCGGGCATCCTGCCGCCGGCCGAGCGCAGCGCCGCCGGATACCGCCGATACACACCGCTGCACGCGCATGCCCTGCGTGCCTTCCTCGCGTTGCGCGCGGGGCACGGCCACGGGCAGGCGGCGGAGATCATGCGCCGCGTCAACCGCGGTGACGCCGAGTCCGCCTGTCGTCTCATCGACACCGCCCACGTCGACCTGCTGACCGAGCGGGAAACCCGTGCCGAGGTCGCGTCGGCGCTCGGTGCCCTGTCCTCCGCGACCCCGGCTCCGAGCGGCGGGCCGCTGTCCGTCGGCGAACTCGCGCACCGGCTCGGCGTGCACCGGGCCACGCTGCGCGCGTGGGAAGCCGAAGGCATCCTGCGTCCCGGCCGCGACCGTGCCACCGGCTACCGCACCTACGGGCCGGACTGTGTGCGGGACGCCGAGATCGCGCGGCAGTTGCGGCGCGGCGGATATCCGCTGACCCGGATCGCGCGGTTCGTCGATTCGGTGCGTGAGGCGGGCGGGACCGAGGAACTGCGGGTCTTCCTCGAGACCTGGCAGGACCGGCTCGGCGCGCGCAGCCGCAATCTTCTCGCCGGCGCGGCGCGGCTCGACGCCTATCTCACCCTGATGGAGAAGGCGGGTCCGGCCGCTTCCCGGCGGTGAGGTCCCGTCGTCAGGACACGGTCACCGGGACCGGTTCGGCGACGTTCTTGGCGAGACGCGCCGCGATCGCCGCACACACCAGCAGCTGAATCTGATGGAAGAGCATCAGCGGCAGCACGATCAGCCCGATCGGCTGACCGGGGAACAGGACCGTCGCCATCGGCAGGCCGGTCGCGAGAGACTTCGTCGACCCGCAGAACAGGATCGCGGTGCGGTCCTCGTAGGTGAAACCGAGACGGCGCGACCCGAACCACGTGAGCGCGAGGACGAGGGCGAGCAGGACGATGCACACGGCCCCCAGGGCCAGCAGTCGCGCGATCGACAGGCTCGACCAGATGCCCTCGTTCATGCCGCGGCTGAACGCGACGTACACCACGAGCAGGATCGCGCCGCGGTCGACGAGCTTGAGGGCCTTGCCGTGCTCCTTCACCCACGTGCCGATCCAGCGGCGCAGCACCTGGCCGGCCGCGAACGGCACGAGCAGCATGAGCACGATGTCCAGCACCGCGGAGGCGCTGAACGTCACGCCCTGCGTCGCCATGGTCAGCGCGACCAGAACCGGGGTGACGAAGATGCCGAGCAGGCTCGACGCGGACGCGCTGACGATCGCCCCGGGAATGTTGCCGCGCGCGACCGAGACCAGCGCGATCGACGACTGCACCGTCGACGGCAGCAGGCACAGGTACAGCACCCCGATGTACAGCGGGTCCGTCAGCAGCCACGGCACCAGCGCCTTCGCGGCCAGCCCGAGCAGCGGGAAGAACACGAACGTGGTGGCGAGGATCGTGGCGTGCAGCCGCCAGTGCTTGAGGCCGTCGACCGCCTCGCGGGTGGACAGGCGCGCGCCGTACAGGAAGAACAGCAGGCCGATCGCGATCTTGGACGCCCACGTGAACCCGGTGAGTACGACTCCGCCGGCGGGCAGCAGCGCGGCGACGGCGACCGTCGCGAGGATGCCGACCAGGAACGGGTCGAGTCGGTTCAGCACGGGAATCTTCGAGAGCATGGTTAGACGGTAGGGGAACAACCGCTGATTTACAGAACCGATCACCACGATTACTGTCATCACAAATCGTGATCGGAGGCGATCGTGTTCGACCCGGTGCAGCTGCGGAGTTTCCTCGCCGTCGAGCGCGACCGCAGTTTCAGTGCCGCCGCGCGGCGGCTGGGTCTGCGCCAATCCACCGTCAGTCAGCACGTCGCCAAGCTCGAGCAGGCCGTGGGTCGTCGGCTGTTCCTGCGGGACACCCATTCCGTCGAGCCGACCGCCGACGGCAGTGCGATGGTCGGTTTCGCTCGCGACATCCTCGACCGGCACGACGCCGCACGGCGGTACTTCCAGGACTCCCCGGTCAGCGGCCGGCTGCGGTTCGGGGCGTCCGAGGACCTGGTACTGCACGAACTCCCGGCGATCCTCGGCGAGTTCCGGCGCAGCCACCCGCGGGTGGATCTCGAACTCACCGTCGCGCTGAGCGAGGAACTGCACCGGCGCCTCGACGACGGTGAACTCGACCTGATGTTCGGCAAACGCCGGCCGGGGGAGCAGCACGGGGAACTGATCTTCCGCGACCGTCTCGCGTTCCTGGCCGCCCCCGATTTCACCATCGAGCCGGACGGGCCGGTGCCGCTCGTGACCTATCCACCTCCGTCGCTGACCCGGGACATCGCGCTCGATGTGCTGCAACGCGCCGGGTTCGGCGCGCGTATCACGTGCGTCGCGGACAGTCTCAACGGTCTGCGCGCGGCGGCGCTGGCGGGGCTCGGCGTCGTGCTGCACGCGCGCAGTCTCCCGCCCGCCGGTCTCGAACCGGTGCGAGCGGGAGTGCGTCGGCTACCCGACGCCGGCGATCTCGAGTTCGTCCTGCTGGCGCGGCGTTCGGTTCTCGGTGAACCGGCGCGGGCGCTGCGCTCGGCGATCCTGGACAACGCCCACCGGCTGGGCCGCGACACCGGCATCCGGTGACGGCCGGAACCGTCACTCCGGCAGCAGCATCCACAGGGCCAGGTAGACCAGCGCGGCACCGCCACCGGTGGCGAAGGCGGCGACGACGACACCCGCACGGACGAGATTGACGTCGACGTTGAAATATTCGGCGAGGCCGCCGCACACGCCACCGAGCATGCGCTGCGTGCGGGAACGGACGAAGGGGCGGGGCGTGGAGTTGCTTTCGAATGTCATGCCTACAGCGTGCCGCCGGGAGGCACTCGGGCACATCCGGTGACCCCCCGATTCCGACCCTGATCTTTCGCCTCGGGGTCGCTGCCTACTTGCGGGCGGCGAGCGTCTTCCTGAAGATCACCATCGGCAGCAGCAGGCGGGCGATCACCGACACCGCCCACACGATCACGGTTGCGAGGACCCACGTCGTGATACCGCTGATCTTCAGGCCGTCGCTGACGAGTGCGGTGACGATCAGCGCGACCAGCGTCGAAACGAGGGCGCTGCTGCCGAGCAGCACGGGTGCCTTCGTCACCGAAACCTGGCGGATGAGCGGGTCGATGACGACCGCGACGACCGTGAAGATCACCACGGCGATGAGGAACGCAACTGGGGTGAGAGACATGTCGGGGAGCACCCATGCCCCGACGATCAGGGCGATCGCGTTGGCGATCAGGGCGACGACCGCAGTCGCGAGGAGTCGCATCATGCGGTCAGAGTAGACCCGCCGAGCCCGAATCGTCTGGAATCGCGGTGAGGCGAACCCTGGGCGGTGTCGGGCCGGCCCGGCAGGATGGGGAAGCGTTCGCTGCAGAAAGGACACTCAGATGACCGACACCGTTGTCGCCGGCCGCCGCGCCGCGCTCGCCCTCCGCTACGGCACCGCCGAGGCCGATCGCGCCGAGCTGGCCGGAGAGCTCGTGTGGAACGAGGTGCTCGCCACGCAGCTCGCGCACCGGTCGGTGCGGAAGTTCCTGCCGGACAGCGTGTCCGAAGAACAGTTGCGCGCGATCGTCGCGGCGGCGTCGTCCGCGGCGAGCTCGAGCAACCTGCAGTTGTGGAGTGTCGTGGCGGTGACCGACCGGGATCGGCTCGGCCGGATCGCGGCTCTCGCCGGGAACCAGGACGCGGTCCGCAACGCGCCTCTGCTGCTGGTGTGGGTCGCGGACCTCGCGCGCGCCGGCCGCATCGCCGAGCAGAACGATCGCGACCTCGTCAATGCAGGCTTCGTGGAATCGGCGCTGCTCGGAGTGGTCGACGCGACGCTCGCGGCACAGAACGCCGCACTCGCCGCGGAATCGTTGGGCCTCGGCACCGTGTACATCGGGGCGATCCGGAACCACCCCACCGAGCTCGCCGAGGAGCTGAACCTGCCGGCCCACAGTTTCGCGGTGGTCGGGCTCGTCGTCGGGCATCCGGATCCCACCGCAGCCGCCGAGGTCAAGCCGCGGCTGGGCGTCGATGTCGTGCTGCACCGCGAACAGTACGACCTGGAGGCGCAGGAAGCCGGCACCGCCGAGTACGAGGCTCGCATCTCCGCGTTCTACCGCGAGCAGGGCCTGGCGGACAGCTGGATCGAGCGGGTGGTGGGCCGGTTCGCGACACCGGGGGCACTCGGGGTCCGGGAAGGGCTGAAGGAAGCGCTCGAACGCCGGGGGTTCGATCTGAACTGACCGACCGTACGAACGCGAATGCGGGTGAGCGCTGCTCGCCCGCATTCGTCGTTTCCACCCGCCTTCGCATGTCGCGAATCGGTATTTCTCCGGATTCGATCAAAATGTCTTCCCTGTCCGACTTTGCCTGATAGTTTCTCGCCCGTGACCGAATGGTTACCTGATCCACCGTTCGATATGAGGGGGTGAGAGGCGTGGAGATTCTCGAGATCATCATCCAACTTCTGCTGTCGAACTCCTGACGGCCCACAGCGGCGACCGCGGCGCAACCGCCGTGGTCGCCGCATACATTTCGACGAAAAGGAATGTGGTGCATCGTATTCCGAGTCTGCTGGGCGCCCTGGTGATGCTCGCGGCGGTGGTCGCGTTCGTCGTGCCGCAGGCAACCGCGCAGCCGACATCCGGCGCGCATCTCGTCCGGGTGGAGACCGTCGATACCCGGCAGCAGATTCTGATCGTCCACTCCGCCGCCATGGACCGGGAGATTCCCGTACGGGTGATTCTTCCGTCCGACAGGTCGCGCCCGCGCCCCACCCTGTACCTGCTCAACGGGTACACCGGCGGGGAAGAACCCGGCAACTGGCACGACCGCACCGACGTCGTCGCGTTCTTCGCGGACAAGAACGTCAACGTCGTCACCCCGATCGGTGGTCGGGCCAGTTACTACACCGATTGGCGCAGTGACGATCCCGTGCTCGGACGCCACAAGTGGTCGACGTTCCTCACTCGTGAGCTTCCGCCGATCGTCGATGCCACTCTCGGCACATCCGGTCGCAACGCGATCGCCGGCGTGTCGGCCTCGGCGACCTCGGTCCTCAATCTCGCCGTGGAAAGCCCCGGACTGTATCGCGCGGTCGGTGCATACAGCGGGTGCCCCTCCACGAGCGACCCGGTGAGCAGACGCTTCGTCGAAATGGTCGTCGAGGGACGGGGGCGGGGTGACGTGACGAACATGTGGGGTCCCGTCGGGGATCCGGCGTGGGCCGCGCACGATCCCTACCTCAACGCCGAGCGACTGCGCGGCCTCGAACTCTACATCTCCAGTGGCACGGGGCTTCCCGGGTACGACGACACGCTGGACGGCCGTGAGGTCGCGGGCGATCCGCTCGTGCTCGTCCGGCAGGCCGGTACCGGCGGGGTCATCGAGGCCGCGACCGGTGAATGCACGCGGCGGTTCGTCGCGAGACTCGACGAACTCGGCATTCCCGCCCACGTCGAGCTCCGCCCCACCGGGACCCATTCGTGGACCTACTGGCAAGACGACCTGCACCGGTCGTGGCCGGTCTTCGACCGCGCCCTGCGCTGACCACCGCCGTAGGTTCCGGCCGGTGGCCCATCACGGTCAGTTGCACACCACGACGAGGCCGAGACCCCGCCAGACCTGGGTCTCGATCCGGTCGAACTCGTGGTCGTCGCGGTCGTAGACGGTGTCGGTCTCGGTGCGGTAGCCGCGGTCGCGCTGCTCGGTGACCGTGCACGAATCCGAGGAGATCCCGGAGCGGTTGAGCACCGTGTACGGCACGCCTTCGGCGTCGAGGGTTGCGCGGGCTGCGGATTCGCTCATCCCGACCACGTACGGAGCCGACGCGGCGGACGCGGCGGGGCCCCCGAGGAGCAGGGCGGCTGCGGTGGCTGCGGTGACGGCGGCGGCGGAAACGATGGTGCGCATGGTGATTCCTTTCGGAGATGCGAACAGGCGTGCAGAACAGGAAAGTGTTGGTGCGAACGGGATGTGGGCTGTGATCCCGAACCGTTCCCATCGTGGCTCGACAGCCGCACCGGGCACATCGGGTGAGCCACCCATCTGCACCCTGAATTCGCGGGTCGGGGTTTCTCGGGGAACGGGCGCGGTACCGTCGAAGCCATGGCCGAACCGAAACGGGTAGCTCTGGCACTCGGCAGTGGGGGTGCGCGCGGATACGCGCACATCGGAGCGATCCAGGCTGTGACCGGCCGCGGCCTCGAGATCGTCGGTATCGCGGGATCGTCGATGGGTGCGCTGGTCGGCGGACTGTACGCGGCGGGCAAGCTCGACGAGTACACCGACTGGGCGCTGACCCTCACCCAGCTCGACGTGGTGCGGCTGCTGGACGTGTCGGTGACGTCAGCGGGCGCCATCCGCGCCGAGAAGGTGCTCGCCCGGGTCCGCGAGATCCTCGGCGACGTGCAGATCGAGGACCTGCCGCTCCCGTTCACCGCGGTCGCGACCGATCTGGCTGCGGGACGGCCGGTGTGGTTCCAGCGAGGTCCGCTCGACGTCGCCATCCGCGCCTCGATCGCGATTCCCGGCGTCATCACTCCGGCGGTCCTCAACGGCCGGGTGCTCATCGACGGGGGCACGCTCGCGCCGTTGCCGGTCGCGCCGACCGTGGCGCTGGCGTCGGACCTGACGATCGGGATCAGTCTCAGCGGTGAGGAACGCGGCCTCGCGTCCCCGGTGAACGTCAGCGCCGAACCGCGCCCGGTCGAGGAATGGATCGGCCGCTTCCGCCGCAGTGCCGGGTTCCTGCTCGAACGCGACATCGTGCGATCGGTCGTGGGCCGGTTCGGTTCGGCCCGGGCCCATACGGATTCGGGCCCTGCCGACTCCGGTAACGGCGCGTACTCCGATATCACTGCCGACTCCGATGCCGCTGCCGACGAGGAGGTGTTCGAGCCGCCCGTCGACCCGGCGCTCGAAGCCGCCGCGGTGGCGTCCGGGGGTGTCGCCGCGCCGAAACTCGGCCGCGTCGCGGTGATGAGCCGGTCGATCGACATCATGCAGTCGGTGCTGGCCCGGCATCAGCTCGCCGCGTACCCACCGGATGTGCTGGTCGAAATACCGCGCAGCGCATGCCGCAGCCTCGATTTCCACAAGGCCGCCGAGATGATCGAACTCGGCCGGACACTGACCGAAGCGGCTCTCGACAACGCCGGGTTCCTCGAGGCGCGGGCCGGTGGCGAGCACGGTCCTCCGCAACCGGGCGATCACGGACCCGCAGAGGGATCGCCGGAATAGCCGGGGATCGTGCCCCCGACTCGGCGCAATGCCGGTGTGTTCGCGGTCGAGGGGAGGACACTCGGGTGATGAGGCGTGGTGATGGCCGGTGAACGCGAAGGATCGAACCTGGGACCTCGGTTACGCGGCCGCGTGGCGGCTGGTGCGCGCACTGCCGGATCGCTGGGCGCTGCGCCTGTTCTATCTCGCGGCCGATCGCGCAGCCCGCAACGGCGGACCGGATCAATTGCGGCGCAACCTGTCCCGTGTTCTCGCCATCCCGGCCGAGGAGATCCCCGACGAGCTGGTGCGCGCGAGCCTGCGTTCGTACGCGCGCTACTGGTGCGAGGCCTTCCGGCTTCCGTCGATGGATCCGGTCCGGCTCGCCGACGACATCGAAACCTCCGCCACCGGACTCGAACACATCCACGAATCGGTCGAGCGCGGCAAGGGTGCGGTGCTGGCCCTCCCGCACAGCGGAAACTGGGATCTGGCGGGCGTCTGGGTGACGCAGCGGGTGGGCTCGCCGGTCGTCGTCGCCGAGCGACTGCGGCCGGATTCGCTGTTCCGGCGCTTCGTACGGTTCCGTGAGGGATTGGGATTCGAGATCATTCCGCTCACCGGCACCGAGACGCCACCGCTCGAGCAGTTGGCGGCACGGCTGCGTGAGGGCCGGATGGTCGGGCTGCTCGCCGAACGCGACATGACCGGCACGGGTGTGCCGGTCACCTTCTTCGGCGAACCGGCCCGCATGCCGGCCGGTCCCGCCCGGCTCGCGATCGACACCGGTGCGCCGCTGCTGCCGGTGAACTGCTGGTTCACGCCGAACGGTTGGGGTTTCCAGGTGGGCCCGCCCATCGAGGCCGTCGACGGTGTGCAGGGCACGACGCAGGCGCTGGCCGACCGGTTCGCCGCCGCGATCGCCGCGCATCCTGCCGACTGGCACATGCTGCAACGGGTGTGGACCGCCGACTTCGACGGCCACCGATGATCTACTCTGAGCCGGTGGAGACCGTACCGATCCAGCTGCCGGGGGGTACCACCGCGCCGGTCCGCCTGTTTCCGGGCCCGGACCACGAGCACGAGACGCGACGGGACGCCGCGAGGATCGTGGTGGTCGTCGTCCCCGGGCTCGGAATCCCGGCCGGCTACTACGAACCGTTCGCCGACGCGCTTACCGGACACGGCTTCGACGTCGCGATCTGCGAGCTCCGCGGGCAGGGCGACAGCCGGCCGCGCCCGGACGCCGACAGCGTCTACGGCTACCACGAGCTGGTGTCCGTGGACTTCCCCGCGATGTTCGAGGTCGTCCGCGAACGATTCCCCGATTCGACCCCGTACCTGCTGGGACATTCGATGGGCGGCCAACTCGGGGTGCTCTACGCGTCGCGGGTCCGCGGCCGCCTCGGCGGACTGATCCTCGTCGCCTCCGGAACCCCCTACTACCGGCACTTCCCGGGCTCCCGCGGACCCGGCCTGCTGCTCGGGTCCGCGGCCATGTCGATCACCGCGAGCGTCGCGGGATTCTGGCCCGGCGACCGGCTCGACATCGGGGGATTCGGACGCCAGTCCCGCGTGCTCATCTCGGACTGGGCGCGCCTGGCCCGCAGCGGACGATTCGAGCCTTACGGCGCCGACATCGACTACGAGGAGCGCCTCGCGCGGCTGAAGCTGCCGGTGCTGTCGATCACCATCGAGAACGACGACATGACCCCGGTCGCCGCGGCCCGGCATCTGCTCGAGAAGCTCCCCGCGGCCGAGGTCACCACCTGGCACCTCGACCGTCCGCTGGGGCACAACGGCTGGATCCGGGACAACGCGGAGATCGTCGAGCGGGTCGCGGCCTGGTTGCACGACCGCTGACCCGCCCGGTTGTCAGCGGAGCTTGTCCTCCAGGAACGTGAACGTCAGCGCCGACTTGAACGCGGCCTGCGCGTTGTCCGCCGCGCCGCCGTGCCCGCCCTCGATGTTCTCGTAGTACCGCACCTGATGTCCCTGCTCCTCGAGGCGGGCGACCATCTTCCGGGCGTGGCCGGGATGCACCCGGTCGTCGCGGGTCGAGGTGGTGATCAGGATCGGCGGGTACGTCGCCTCGGGATCGACGTTCTGATAGGGGGAGTACTCCTTCAGGAACGCCCACTCGTCCGGGTTGTCGGGGTCGCCGTACTCGGCCGTCCACGACGCGCCCGCGAGCAGCAGGTGGTACCGCTTCATGTCCAGCAGGGGCACCTGGCACACGATCGCCCCGAACAGCGACGGGTAGCGGGTGAGCATCACGCCCATCAGCAGACCGCCGTTGCTGCCGCCCTGGATACCGAGCTTCTCCGCGGTGGTGATGCCCCGCGCGACGAGGTCCTTCGCGACCGCCGCGAAGTCCTCGAACACCTTGTGCCGGTTCTCCTTCAGCGCCTGCGTGTGCCAGGTGGGGCCGTACTCGCCGCCACCGCGGATGTTCGCGATCACATAGGTGTAGCCGCGTTCGAGCCACGCCCGGCCGATACCGCCTCCGTAGGCGGGCACCAGCGAGTTCTCGAATCCACCGTAGCCGTACAGCAGGGTCGGCGACGGGGTGTCGGTGTTGCTGCCCACCACGAAGTACGGCACCTGGGTTCCGTCGTCGGACGTCGCGAAATGCTGTGTGACGGAAATGTTCTCGGCGTCGAAGAACGAGGGTGCCTGCTTGATCGCCGTCAGCGGACCGCCGACCGTCCCGGACAGCAGAGTCGCGGGGACGGTGAAACCGCTGGAGTTGAGGAAGAAGTCGTCGCTCTCGAGGGGATCGACGTCGATGATCGAGGTGGACGTCGCCGGCGGAACGCCCTCGAGCGGGCGGTCCTCCCACCCGTCCGGCCCCGGCGTGAGCACCCGCACCTCGGTCTGCACGTCGCGCAGCGTCACGAGCAGCAGGTGGTTGCGGGTCCACGCGTACTGCTCGAGCGAGGTGTGCTCGTCCGGGGTGAACAGCACCGTGAACTCGCGTGATCCCGCCAGAAACGCCGGATAGTTCGTGGCCAGCAGTGCACCGGCCGGGTATCCCAGCCACGGCGACCGGGTGCGCACCAGCAGATGGTCGCGGTAGACCCCGGCACCGGCGTCGTCCGGCACCTCGAGCTTCACCAGTTCGCCGTCGTCGGTCAGCTCGAACCGGTGCGCGTTGTAGAAGTCCAGGGCCCGTTCGACGAAGGTCCGCTCGTATCCGGGCGTGCGGTCGTACGACGCGCCCACCGCCACGTCGGTCTTCTCGCCCTCGAACACGATCTCCGCCTCGGAGACCGGGGTGCCACGCCGCCACCGCTTCGCGATCCTCGGATATCCCGAATCGGTGAGTGACCCGTCACCGAAATCGGTACCGACGTATACGGAGTCCGCGTCGATCCACCCGATGTCCGTCTTCGCCTCGGGCAGTTCGAAACTGTCCGCACCCGACACGAACTGCCGTGTGACCAGATCGAATTCGCGGATCACGGTGGCGTCCGCGCCGCCGCGCGACAATCCGATCAACGCGCGCGTGTGGTCGGGACGCAGCACCTGCGCGCTCGACCACACCCAGTTCTCGCCCTCCTGCTCGGCGAGCGCGTCCAGATCGACGAGCACGTCCCACTCCGGGTCGTCGCGCAGGTACTGGTCCATCGTGGTGCGGCGCCACAGCCCCCGGACGTGCTCCGCGTCCCGCCAATAGTTGTAGAGATACTCCGCGCGTCGCCGGGCGTAGGGAATCCGCGCATCGGTGTCGAGCACCT
Organism: Rhodococcus sp. NPDC003382; assembly: GCF_053589135.1. Lineage (NCBI taxonomy): Bacteria > Bacillati > Actinomycetota > Actinomycetes > Mycobacteriales > Nocardiaceae > Rhodococcus > Rhodococcus sp. NPDC003382. The sequence continues at coordinate 23,315 of NZ_JBSFRH010000013.1, read as the reverse complement.
CCCGGATCCGGGACTGCAACGTCTCGAACTCGTCGGTGCGGGTGTACTCGTCGACGGTGAGTGCGTTCCGGGTGCGCACCCAGTCCAGCTGCTGCTCGCCGGTGACGTCCTCGAGCCAGAGGTACGGGTCGGTCGGGTCGGAGGCCGTGGCTTGGGAGTTCGTCGAAGAGGTCATGTGGCTATTTCTACCCGGACCGGCACACTTGCGGGCATGCAGCTGCATCCAACCGACGCGCGCCGCGACTGGCTCGGCGATCGTCTGCCCAGCGATCTGTTCCTCGTGTACTGCTTCGACGCGCCGTCCGTGCCGCCAGAACGGGTGCTCGCCGACCTCGCCGCGCGGGCCGCGAGGATCGGGGACCTGCGCACCCGGGCCGTCGACGTTCCGGGCCTGCTCGACTACCCGTACTGGACGAACCGCGAGATCGGAGACGACCAGTTCAGGACCCATCCCGGCGGTGACTGGGCTGCGGTGACGGCCCTGCTCGGCACGCTCGTCGAGGGCCGGGTCGACATCCGGGTCTCGCCGTGGCGGCTGCACCTGATCCCCGACGTCACGGGCGCACCCGGGGGAGACGGGGCCGCGCTGCTCGCGGTGCTGCAGATCTCGCACGCGTTCGCCGACGGAGTGCGCGCGTCGGCGTTGGCGCGTGCCCTGTTCGGGAAGGACGCGCCGCCGCACACCGAGGCGCCCCGCGCCCCGGCGCCGCCGGCCATGCTCGTGCGCGCGGCGGCGAAACTGCCGGGACAGATCGTCGGGGTGGTCGCCGACGGGGTGAGGGCGAGCCGGGCCGAGCAGGAACTGGCCGGACCGGGCGTGCCGTCCCCGGCGCCGGGCTGCCCGCTCGTCGCGGTGAACACCGCGCCCGGTCCCCGCCGCACGGTGCGGACCCTCGTGTGCGACGCCGCCGGCCTGCGGCGCGCCGGCACCGTCACGGTCGCGGCGCTGGCCGCGATCGGTCCGGCCCTGGCCGCGTTCCTGGACGTGGACGCCCTCGGAGCGGAGGTTCCGGTGGCGGTGCCGACGAGGGGCAGCGAACGGAACGCGTACCGCAGTGTCGGGGTCGCACTTCGCCCGGACCTCCGCGACAGCGGCGAACGGGCCGCGGCGATCGCCGCCGAACTGGAGTTGCGGCGCCGCCGCGCCGCGCACCCGGCGATGGCGGTGCGGTCCCGGACCGAGGATCACGTGCCCGCGCCGCTGCTGCGTTTCGGGATCGACCGCACCGACCTGTCCGTCGTTCCGCCGACCGTCACCGGGAACACCGTGGTGTCGAGCGTGAACCGCGGCGCCGCCGACCTCGTGCTCGGCGGCGGCGCGGTGCGGTTCACCACCGGATACCCGAGCCTGTCACCGGTGATGGCACTGACCCACGGCGTGCACGGCATCGGCGACGCCGTCGCGGTCTCGGTCACGACGAGCCCCGACGTGCTCGACGACGCCGCACTCGACCGGTACGTGGATCTGCTCCGGAGATCGCTCGCCGGGCTGTAGGCCGGGTGCGGCACTGTAGGCCGGGTGCAAGCACCAGGGGGCCCGTCAGCGGAAGTAGTCGCCGAATCCGAAGATCGCGTCGAAGGCGCTCGTGGGGGCAGCACGTCCACGTAGTTGACGCGGTAGTCCGGATACGAGGTGCGCATCAGGGCGTGCACGAACTGCGTCGCGTGGATCGCGTCCACGGCGTCGATCGTGACGGTGAGGTGGACCAGAGCGTTGTCGCTGCGGCCCACGCAACCGTGATGCGGAACGATCGGCTCGAGGAAGTCGTCGTCGCTCAGAAGATCGACGAGCACATCGAGTTCGATCATTGCGTTGTATTCCATGTGTGTCCTCCCGTGTCGAACACCCGAGCGGCCTCGCGCCGCGCGGGTTGAATTCGATCGGGAACACGCACGGCGACATCATGCCCGAGTCCCGGAGAGTCCGCACGGGGGAGCGGGCGGCGTGTCACACAGCCCCTTGTCTCACACAGCCCCTTGTCTCACACAGCGGCCCCGAACACCGCTCGTTCGCGGCGACGCTGCTTGCGTGCGAGCACGGAGACCAGCGCGCGCAGGAAGAACGGCAGTTCCTTGCGGGCCCGCTCGGCTTCTTCGGGGGTCATGACCGCGAAGACCCGGGTGAGGTCGAAGTCCATGCGAGCGCCGCGTTGCGCGCCCTTCTCGAAGGTCTGCCATGCCTCGGCGGACACGTAGCCGGTGATCAGCGGAAACACGGTGCGTTCCTCGTCGGCGATGTGTTCGTCGAGCATCGCCCGGAGCCGGCGGACGGTCTGCGCGAATTCGGCGACCGCGGTCTTCTGCGGCAGTGCCCCCGCCGAGCGGACGAGATCGTCGAGGAGCGGGTCGAGCTCGTCGTGATCGTCCGTCAGCTCGGTGAAATCGACGTGCGGGCCCGCCGACTCGGTGATCAGGGGCCACAACGAGAAGTCCTCGACGTTGTGGTGATGGTGGAGACTCGCGGCGAAGAGGGAGACGTAGCCGGAGATCGCGGCGCACCGGGCGTGGTCGAAACGCGACCGGTCGGCGACCATTTCGTCGGCGAGACGGGAGAGCCGGGCGAGGTCGTGGACGATCACGCGGTGCGCGAGACGCATACCGAGCAGTTCTTCATCCGTGGTGAGGCGCGGAGCCTTGGTCAGAGATGTCATGTCGGTAGCGTGCCCGCCGGTGCTTGGCTGCGACTTGGTGATCGCTTGGTCGGGACGATCACCCCCCGGTGCGGGCGCGGAAAGTGGCGACCAAGTGCCGGTATCCACAGTGGGGCAATGACCATCACACCTTCACTTCTCTACCGTCTCAGCGCCGCGGGCGCCATCGCCGCGTTCGCGCTCAACCTGACCGGGGGCCTGCTGCACCCGGTCGTCGACGGCAACGCGCATTCCGCCGAGTCGCTGACGTCGGGGTTCAGCCCGTGGGCGCAGATGCTGTTGCTGTTCGGTACGGTCGTCCAGCTGATCGCCCTGCCGGGTGTCTACGCGTGGTTCTCCGCGAAGGCCGGACTCGCGGGGCTGATCGGCTTCGTCCTGCTCTACGGCTCGTCGATGCTCGTGTCGCTCACGCACCTGACGATCGAGGCATTCGCCTCCTACGAACTCGCGGCGAACCCGGCGACCGCCCACCTCGTCCCCGCGGACGGTTCCCTGTTCCCCTCGACGGCGTTCACCGTGCTGCAGACCGCGAGCGGGCTGACGTTCATGCTCAGCATGGTCGTGTTCGGCGTGTGCCTGCTCCGCACGGGCGCCGTTCCCCGCTGGATCGGCGCGATTATGACCGCCGGCGGTCTGGTTCTGCTCCTGCCGCTGCCCGAGCTGCCCGGCGTGAGCGGACTGGTGATCGAGTTGCCGCGGGGGCTGGCGTTCGCCGCGATCGGGGTTCTCATTCTGCGGGCGAACGGTCGTCCGCCGGTGGAGACGGCGCCGGCGACCTCGCATCGTGCAGGCGCTCCGCTAGCCGTGTGACCAGTTCCGATGCGGCGGCCCGCCATCGGGCCGCCGCATCGCCGTCTCCGACGGCCTCGGCGGTCTCGGCCAGCGCGACGTCGACGGGGCCCGCGTAGAACGAACCGGAGTCGAGGCCGGCGATGCGGCCCGAGAACGGGAGGAGTTGGGCGTGCAGTTCTCGAGCGGTCGCCGCGTCGGCGAGACGAGCGGCCACCCGGGCACGGAACGTGGTCATCGCCAGCCAGTAGTAGTCGCGCGGATACGGCCGGCTTCCCTCCCACAGCTGCCGGGCGCGGTCGGTGTCGCCCCGGTCCAGAAGCGCCAGGATCAGTGGGAACCGGACCGAGTGGGGACGCACCCCCTCGATCAGCTCGAGCTCTTCGACCAGTGGCGACAGGTCGCCGCGTGCCACGGCGACACCGATACGGCCGATGGTGCCGATCCACTGCGCGACAACCATGCCCTGGGCGTGCATCGTCGCCGAGATCTCGTCGTATCGGCGCAGTCCGGACTCGACGCGACCGGCCATCAACTCCACCATCGCATCGAACACGGCGAGCACCCCGAGCATCTGTACCAGCTGATGGCCGGCCGCGTATGTGGTTGCGACGGAAGCGCTCTCGTATGCCTGATCGAAGTCGGTGACGGCCGTGGCGGCGAGGAACCGCTGGAAGTGGGCGACCGAGACGAACCCCTCGTCGCCCACCTTCTGCGCGACGTCGAGCAGTTGCCGGGAGTTCCCGAGCCGCTCGTCGACCAGATCGGGACCGAACGCGACGTAACCGACGGCGTTGAGCGCCCGCATCATCGTCGTCGGGTCGCCGGATTCCTGGGCCAGGGTGCGGGCCTCCACGGCCGCCGCGAGGCTCCCTGCGTCGTCCAGGCCTTCGAGTTCGAACACCTTCGCTACCAGCAGCAGGGCGCGGGTCGCGGTCGGGAGTGCAGGATCGGCGAGAGCGGTGTCGATCTCGTCGAGAATCTCGGTGTCCGGCTCGGGGTCGACCCGGATCGTCCAGACCACCGGCGCAGTCCACGACACGAGCGCGCGCACGAGAGAATCGCGGTCGCCGAGGGCGCGGGCCGCCCGCACCGCGCGGACCCGGGTGTCGCGTGCCCCGCCGATGTCGCCCGTGCGGGCCTGCGATCCCACCTGGCCGATCAGGATCTCCAGCAGGAGACGGCTGTTCGGTTCGCTCGCGGTCTCCGACAACGACCGGGCCGCGGCCCACAATGCGAACGCGTCCTTGAACGAGGACTGCCGCTCGGCGGCCCGGGCACCCGCAACCACGTACTCCGCGCACCGCTCCGCGGTGGCGGGCGTCGCCGCGGCGATCGCGTGGTGTGCGAGGACCGTCGGGTCGGAGTGATCTCGCCGCGCGAGCATGTCGAGTGCTGCGGCGTGAATCCGCCTGCGCCGCATGGCGGGCAGGGCGTCGTAGAGGGCTTCGCGCACGAGATCGTGGCTGAACCGCAGACGATCGGGCGCGGGTTCGACGAGAATTCCGGTGACCACCGCCGGTTCGAGTGCGTCGATCACGCTCTCGTCGTCCATGTCGCTGACGGCGCCGAGGACGGACAGGTCGAAGTCGCGACCGAGCACGGCACCGCGTCGCAGCGCGACGACCGTCCGCTCGGGGAGGCGTGAGATGCGGCGCGCGAGGACGTTTCGCACCCCGTCGGGAACCGTGGCACGCACAGCACCGACGCCAGGCGGTGTCCCGAGTGTGCCGACGCCTTCCGAGGCGATCAGGCGGCAGTACTCCTCGAGGAAGAGCGGGTTGCCGCCCGTGCGGTCGACGAGCTCGATCAGCACGTCCTCGTCGAGGTCGGCCGACCCCGCCCGGCGAGCGATCGTGCGGGCCTCCTCCCGGCCCACTCCGTGCAGTGTGATCCGGGCTCCCGGAATCCCGGCGGTCGCAGCCCATGTCGCGCGCAGATCGTCGGTGACCTCGCTGGGACGGAACGTGGCCACGACGAGGGTCGCCGAGTCCCGGGCCGAGGCGGCGACGTGCCGAAGCACCTGCAGGGTCGGTTCGTCGGCCCGGTGGACGTCGTCGAGGACGAGGACGGTCGTCTGCTCGGGCCGGGACAGCAGGTGCTCGAGCGCGCGGCTCAGCTCGAACGGTGATGCGGGCGGCTCCTGTCCGCCGAGTCCGCGCAGGATCTCGGTCCACGGCCAGGCGGGCGGTGCACCGTCCACCTCGGGGCATCCACCCCACGCACCGAGCCGGCCCTCGGCCGTGGTCCGGTGCAGGAACGCGCGGGCGAGCGCGCTCTTTCCCTCGCCCGCGTCGCCCGCGATCCACACCAGGTGCAGCCCGTTCGTCTCCGATCGGTGCGCCGCGTCGTACAGTTGGGCGAGTTCGCCGTCCCTGCCGACGATGTCGCCGGAATCCGGGTGTTGCTGGGGGACAGACGATTCGACGCGCAGCGGGATGTCCGCCCGTTCGGGTGACAACGACGGCCGCTGCTGCAGGATGTCGCGTTCGAGTTGCTGCAGTTCGGGGGAGGGGTCGACTCCCAGCTCGTCGAGCAGGTATTCGCGGGTGCGGCGCAGCGTGGCCAGTGCGTCGGCTTGGCGACCGCAGCGATACTGCGCCGACGCCAGTAGCCGGACCGCGAATTCGCGCTCCGGATGCTCGGCGACGTGAGGGTCGAGCTGATCGGCCGCGAGTTCGACACGGCCCTCGTCGAGATAGGCGTGGGCGCGCGCTTCGAGCGCCGTGGCGTACACCTGCATCAGACGTGCGCTCTCGACCCGAGCCCAGTCCGCGTCGAGGTGTTCGTGGTAGGGGATGCCCTTCCACCGGTCCAGCGCCTGCGACAGGATCTCGATCCGCGACGCGCGGTCGGCGGCGGTGAGCCCCTCGGTGACGAGCCGGTCGAAATGCCACGCGTCGACCGCTTCGGTGGGCAACCGCAGCGCGTAGCCGGGTGGGGCGCTCACAATGACGGTCGCCGGTGTTCTCGGTGCGCGGGCGGGTTCGAGCAGGCGCCGCAGGTTCGAGACGTGCACCTGGAGCGCGGCCAGTGCCTTCGGTGGCGGCCCGCCGGACCACAGGTCCTCGATCAGAAGATCGGTCGAGACGACCTGACCAGAGGCGACGAGGAGCCGACCGAGAACCGCACGGGCCCCCGGACCGCCGAGGGACACCATGCGGTCGCAGACCGTGACCTCGGTCGAGCCCAGCACGCTGATGCGAACGGGCCCGGCCGACGGTGTCTTCGCTGTCATGATCGGCCCAGATTAACGGCGGTGCAGGCCGATCGCGAGTCTCGTCGGCCGCGTACCGCTGTGGTCGGCCCGACCGCCGCTCGGCGAACCTATGTCGACTGATCGGCGGCGAGTGCGTCGGAGGAACGGCGCAGGAGTTCGACCGCCTCCGCGCGCTCGGATTCGGACCAGGCGGTCATGGCGATCGTTGCCGCCGACGTGGCTCTGACCGATGAAGATCTGGCCGCGATCGACCGCATCGCTCCCGAGGGTGGGATCGGCGGCCGCATGTAGCCCTCCGTGTCCCATGTAGCCCGCCGCGTCTGTAGCCCGCCGCGTCCAAGCCCCCGACCGCAACGGCGCGTCGTCGCACCGCGCCGGCAGGATCGGTCACCGGCTCGGTGAGGCACCGCATTCAGTCCAGGATGTCGCGGACCTTCGTGCTCTCACGACCGAACAGGACCAATTCCCGCGCGACGGTCATGTGCTTCTGCCAGTGGGTGAACGCTCCGGCGCCGTCTCGGGTCCGGAGCAACTTGATGAGCTTGCGCTGGGAGCGGACGAACAGCTTGTAGTTCGCCTCGTACCTCTCGGTGTCGGTCTCCAAGCGTTCGCGTGTCACGTTCATGGTGTGTCGCTCGTAGATCTCGTGCAGCATTCCCGCGATCAATGCAAGTGTCGCGTTCCCGGCCTTCTGAACCATGAGGAGATGGAACTCGGCTGCAGCCTGTCCGAACGAGTTGGACGCGAAAGACGACGGGATCGCTTCGTCGACGAAGCGTTCGAGTTCGTCGAAATCCTCGTCGGTGCCGACCTCGGCGAGAAGGCGCGCCGCGAACGGCTCGATCGCCTCGCGGGCAACATACACATCCGCGACGGTGGCACCCGTCAACTCGAGCAGAAGCGAGGCAGGGCGGGCGACGACCTCCGGTCCGGGCACGCACACCCGCGCGCCCGAGCGGGAGCCACGGCGGACCTCGACGAGCCGCTCGGCCTCGAGAACGCGGACCGCTTCGCGGAGCGTCGGACGGCTCACGGAGAAATGCTCCATGAGTTCGGCCTCGTGGGGCAGGTGATCGCCGTCCTTGAGCTCGCCGTCGACGATCATGCGGCGCAGTTTCCGTGCGACGAGTTCGGCAGTCTTGGGGGTGCGGATCGCTCGTCCGGTCGCAGCGCGTGCGTCGAAAACCGGAGCCAACGCTTCGTCGGTCACGAGTTGACACCTTCCTGCATCTCAAGGGCACATAGCCCACCTAGTAAACGTACAGGCAAGCGTACGCTCCGTATCGTCGGCCGCCGCAATCCAAGTGCGAGGCGCATGACCCGCGTCACCGCAAACGAGATTCTCACGGGATGCTGCCGCGATAGCGGGCGGTCGCGTACGGAGCCGGCCAGCGCAACTCCGAGCGCAATTCCACAGCAGCACGATAAGGCCAATGCGGTTCGCGAAGCAGTTGTCGGCCCACCATCACGACATCCGCTCCGCCGTCCACCAGAATTTGCTCGGCCTGCACCGCTTCGGTTATCAGTCCGACCGCGGCGACCGGGATTGAACCGGCGGAGCGCACCGCTCGGGCGAATGGGACCTGATACCCCGGGCCGACGGTGATCTTCTGGTGGGCGACCATCCCACCGCTCGAGATGTCCATGAGATCCACCCCGGTGCCGTCGAGAAGGCGGCACAGTTCCATGGAATCGTGGACGGTCCAGCCGTCTTCGGCCCAGTCGGTTGCCGAGATGCGAACGAACAACGGAACGTCCTCGGGAATCGCCGCGCGGACGGCGGCGACGATCTCGACCAGGAAACGGCACCGGTTCTCGAACGATCCGCCGTATTCGTCGGTGCGGTCGTTGCCGAGGGGGGAGAGGAACTCGTTGATCAGGTAGCCGTGGGCCGCATGGATCTCGACAACTTCGAAACCCGCGTCGATCGACCGCCTCGCGGCCGCGGCAAACGTGTCGACTAGCGCCGCGATCTCCGTGCGAGTGAGTGCGTGCGGTTCGGGCAGTCCCTCGTATGCGAGAGCCGAGGGCGCGATTGTCTGCCACCCACCGTTTTCGGGAGGGAGGGGAACGCCGCGCCGGCTCACGCAGCCCTTCCTGCCCGAATGGGCGAGCTGGATTGCGGGTACCGCCCCCATGTCGGAGATGAAGCGGGTGATCCGCTTCCAGGCGGAGGCCTGCTCGGCGTTCCAGATTCCGGTATCGGCGGGACCGAGCCGTCCGGCGGGTTCGACTGCACATGCCTCGGTCATCACGAGGCCGGCGCCCCCGCGCGCCATTCCGCCGAGGTGTGCGAGATGCCAATCCGTCGGAACGCCGTCCGTCCCCGCGGCATACTGCGCCATCGGTGCTACCCACAATCGATTTCGGAACGTCTTGCTGCGCAGCGTATACGGCGAGAACAACAGGCTTTCGGTCATTGTTTCTCCGAGTCGGTCGTGGAGCTTGTTCCCGAGGATGCCGAGACCTGCGTCGGCGGCACCCAGGATTGCTTGCACCGGTAAACATAGTGAACTATGTTATCTAAGTAAAGGTGGGATTGGGCCCAGAGACGATGCGCCGGGCGACCGGCGGACTCCACAAGGAGCGGCAATGTTGAAAACGCGGTTCACCGAGGAATTCGGTATCGAGCACCCGATTGTCCAGGGCGGAATGATGTGGGTCGGCCGCGCCGAACTCGCGGCGGCGGTGTCCAACGGCGGCGGGCTCGGCATCATCACGGCCCTCACTCAACCGACTCCGGAGGCGCTGGTCGAGGAGATCGAGCGGTGCCGGACACTGACCGACAAGCCGTTCGGTGTCAACCTCACCTTGACACTGTCGATCAATCCGCCGCCCTATGCGGAGTACCGGCAGGCGATCATCGATTCCGGTGTCACGATCGTCGAGACCGCCGGTTCCGATCCGACCGTGCACGTCGAGCATTTCAAGCAGCACGACATCAAGGTCATCCACAAGTGCACGAGCGTCCGGCACGCCCTCAAGGCGCAGCGAATCGGCGTCGATGCGGTGAGCATCGACGGATTCGAGGCCGCAGGTCACCCCGGTGAGGACGACGTCCCCGGCCTGGTCTTGATCCCCGCGTCCGCCGACGCCCTCGAAATTCCCTTCATCGCGTCCGGCGGTTTCGCCGACGGCCGCGGGCTCGCGGCGGCTCTCACGCTCGGCGCCGACGGCATCAACATGGGCACCCGGTTCATGTGCACCGAGGAGAGTCCGATCCACGAGAACATCAAGCAGCAGATCGTCGGAGCGAGCGAACTCGACACCCAGCTGATCTTCCGTCAGCTGCGCAACACGATGCGCGCGGCGAAGAACTCGGTCAGTGAGGAGGTCGTTGACATCCTGAACAAGGGCGGGCGTTTCAAGGACGTCAAGGATCTCGTCGCGGGAACCCGCGGACGGAAGGTCTACGAGAACGGTGATCCTGAGGCCGGGATCTGGACCGTCGGTCTCGCACAGGGGCTGATTCGCGACGTTCCGCCCGCAGGGGAACTGGTGCAGCGCATTGCGGCGGACGCCGAGCAGATTCTGCGTGGTGTCGCCGGTCGAATTGTCGACCCGGCCCCGGTCGCCTGAGGATCACGATGGCCCACGACATCAACTCGGCAGATCGGCCGTCCGACGAAGAAGCCCCGCTGCTGGTCACCAAGGACGGCGCGGTCGTCGTCCTGACCCTCAACCGGCCGGATCGGCGCAATGCCCTCAACCGTGCGATGCGCAAAGCCCTCAAGAAGGAACTGTGGCGCGCCGACGGCGACGACGACGTGCGCGTCGTGGTCATCACGGGCGCGGGCACCTCGTTCTCGTCCGGTGTGGACCTTCCCGAAGCGCTGTCGGGACCGCCGCCGCGCACCGAAGGAGTGACCCCGACGCAGGTGATCCGGGGTACCTCCAAACCTGTGATCGCAGCGGTCAACGGTCCGTGTTACACCGGAGGCTACGAACTGGCGGTGAACTGCTCCTTCATCATTGCCTCGGAGAGAGCCGAATTCGCGGACACCCACGCCCAGATCGGGTTGCTCAACGGCTGGGGTGGCAGCGCGATGCTGCCGCGCATGATCGGCCTGCCCGCTGCGATCCAGTTCATTCTCAGCGGTGAGCCGATCGACGGCGCGACCGCCGCGCGCATCGGTTTGGCCAACGAGGTTGTGCCGCACGAGGATCTGATGACGCGCACGCTCGACATCGCCGGCCGGATCGCGGCCGGACACCCCGGGGCCGTGCAGCGCATGCTGCGACTTCTCAAGGAAGGCGCCGGTACCTCGCTGTCGCACGCACTCGGTCTCGAAGCCGAGGCCTCCGTGACCTATCGCTCGGACGGTGCCGACGTGGGTGCGCGCTTCAGCAAGCGACGCGCCGAAAAGAACTGACCCACAAGCTACAAGACGATCATCAGGAGGGGTGGCGTAGTGGAAGAGAATGCCACGGCGATACTCGAAGCGTCGACAGGAGACTGGCGCAGCAGACTGGCTGCCCTCCTCGACGACTATCGGAAGCGCCCGCGACCGGCGACATCCCGCGAGCGCTTCGGTGCAGCCATCGCATGGCAGTCCGAACTCGTCGATGCAGGACTGGCCGCTCCCGGTTGGCCGAGCTCCGTCGGTGGCATGGCGCTGTCGCTCGAGGATCAGCTCGACTACTACCGGATGACGACCGAGGCCGGCGCACCCAAGCATCCGTGCGGGCTGTCGTTCATCGTCGCGCCGACGATCATCGTGCACGGAACGCAGGAGCAGAAGGACAGGTTCCTCGAGCCGCTGTTGCGCGCCGACGAGTTCTGGTGCCAGGGCTTCTCGGAGCCGGGCGCGGGCAGTGACCTCGCCTCGTTGTCGACGCGTGCGGTGCGCGACGGTGACAACTACCGGGTCACCGGCCAGAAGATCTGGACGACGATGGCCGACAAGGCCGACTGGATCTTCACCCTGGTCCGGACCGGCCCGCCAGGCCGTGGCACCTCGGGAATCACGTATCTCCTGATTCCCATGAACTCGCCCGGCATCGAGGTGCGCCCGTTGCGCGACGCCGCAGGTGGCTACCACTTCGCCGAGGTCTTCTTCGACGATGTCGTCGTTCCGGTCGCCAACCGGGTCGGGGAGGAGGGCGGCGGCTGGTCGATCATGCGCACCTCGCTCGGCCACGAGCGTGCCACGGCCTTCCTGGCCGACGAGTTCCGCTACCGATCCACGGTCGACAAGGTCTTCCGGCTCGCGGCCGAGCAGGGTTACGCCGCAGATCCGCTGGTGCGGCAGGAGCTCGCGAAGGTCGAAACGTCGGTCCGTGAGATCGCCGCGAACAGTGCCCGCGCCCTCGATGCGGTTCTGCGCAACGAGGATCCGGGTGGCGTCGCATCGGTGAACCGGCTCGTGAAGTCCGAGTTCGAACAGCACATGCACCGGCTCGCTCTGCGCCTCACGGGGTCCGCGGCCGTGCTGAACACGCGTTCCGAGGGCGTCGTCGAGAACGGGCGCTGGTCGTACGGGTACCTGATGGCGCGCGCTGCGACGATCGGCGCCGGTACGGCGGAGATCCAGCGCAACACCATCGCCGAGAACGTGCTGGGCCTGCCGTCGCATCGTGGTGAGGGACGCCGTGACCCGGTCGTCGCGCCGGGACGTCCGCTCACCGCTCCGGACGAGGACGAGGCGGCGCTGCGCGAGGTGCTCGGTGACCTGGTCTCCTCGTATGTGGACACCGAGAAACTGCTCGCCCGCGAGTCCACACCCGGCGACTACGACATCGGACTCTGGGACGAACTCGTGAAGTTCGGACTGCCGGGTCTGTCCGCGCCGGATTCGCTCGGCGGCGGAGGCCAGCCGCTCCGACTGCTGTGTGCTGCAGTCGAGACAGTCGCTTACCACCTCGGCCCGGTTCCGCTGGTGCCCACCGCGATCACCCTCGAGGTTCTCGTCGCGGCCGGCGCCGAGGGCGTGGCGCGAGCCATAATCAACGGTGCCACAGCAACATTCGTCGTTCCTGTCGACGACAAGGGTTGGGTGACCGATTCGGGACTGCCCGTCCTCGACGGTGGTCGGCTGACCGGCCGGGTCGAACGTGTCGCGGGCGGCCCGGTCGCCGACGTGCTCGTGGTGCTCGCCACCGACGCGGCCACCGGGGACCGCGTACTCGTTTCGGTGCAACCCACGGATGTCACGGTCACCGTGCAGAACTCGGTGGATCTGACCGCGACCGTGGCAATCGTCACCGCCAACGGTGCGCCGGCCACGGTGCTCGCCGAAGGGGAATCCGTCGACAACGCACTCACCCGCGCGCGTCGCGTCGCGCAGTTGCTCGTTGCGGCGGACTCGGTGGGTGTCGCCAACCGAGCGCTCGCGATGGCCGTGGACTGGGCGGGTCAGCGCGAACAGTTCGGCCAGCCGATCGGTTCCTACCAGGCGATCTCGCACCGCTGTGCCTACATGCTTGTCGGTGCGGAAGGTGCTCGCGGGCAGGTGCTTTCGGCTGCGGATCGAACGGCCGACGATCCCGATCGGTCGACGGCGTCGAATCTGGCCACCGCCGCTGCGCTCGACGCCGCGCTCGATGCGGCCGAGGGTTGCATTCAGATCCACGGTGGCATCGGATTCACGTGGGAGCATCCGGCGCATCTGCTGCTGCGCCGCGCGACGGCCAACCAGGCCTGGATCGGCCGCCCGCACGTACTGCGCGACCGCGCGGTCGGTGAGGTGTTCGAGCGCCTGCACTGACCGCACGCATCCTGCGGCCGATCCGGCGCGGCAGAGACGAACCCCCACCTCGACTCCTCGAGGTGGGGGTTCGTCGTCGCTGGGGAGGGATGTCAAGGCGGGACCGAGATCACGGCGGGGACCGAGGACCGATGAGGTCGGTGGCTGCGAGAGCGGCAACGGAGAAGGGCCGGCACCCTGTCGGATACCGGCCCTCGTCGCCGTCGACGCTCGGGTCAGGCGACGATGTTCTTGTCCCGCAGTTCGGCGATCCGCTCGGGGGTGAAGCCGAGTTCGCCGAGAACGGCGTCGGTGTGCTCACCGATCGTGCAACCGGCGTCGGCCTTGACCCCCGACCGCGAGAACGTGGTCAGGGGGGCGAGGCGGCGATGCTCGTCGAAAATGGGGCTCTCGGCGAGGACGGTGTACCCGGCATCGAAGTACACGTCTTCGTGCAGCTCGCGCTCGGCGGTCTGCTCGGCGACTGCGACGCATCCGACGTCCATCGCGGTCAGGGTCTTCTCCCACTCCGACTTCGATCGGGTACGGAACAGTGCGGCGAGCGTCTCGCCGAGGCTCTCGTCGGCGGCCTTGCGGGCGGCGGCGGTAGCGAATGTCTCCTGGGTGAGCTCGGCGGGGGAACCCAGAGCCTCGACCAGCGGCGCCCACTCGGATTCCTGCGGGGCGGCGAGGAAGATCCAGCCGTCCGAGGTCTCGTAGAGGCGGTACAGAGCGCTGAGGCCGAGCAGTTCCGGGTCCGACACCGGCGGCTCGGGACGCTGCGCGTAGTCGACGTTGCGATCCATCAGCGCATAGGTGGCAGAGGACAGCATCGTCGTGGTCAGCTCGCCCAGTGCACGGCCGCGACGTCGGGCGAGGATGCCGAGCAGCAGCACCGTGCCCACGGCGAGCGCCGCGACACCGTCGGCCTGGACCGACGGGTTCGCGCCTGCGGTGTGGCGACGGATCGAGGCGCGCTTGATTCCCTCGAGGTCGGTGCCGTGAAGGTTCAGGCCGCCCAGATCGCTCATGCTCAGACCGGACGCAGCGCCGACGGACGGCGCGTAGGCCGGACGGCCCCCGTACGGCCCGCCCGTGCCGTATCCGGGTGCGTTGAGATAGATCAGATCGGGGTTGAGCTCCTGGAGGGTCGCGGCGTCGACACCGATGCGTTTCGCGGCGCCCGCCCGGTAGCTCTGGAGCACGATGTCCACGTTCTTCGCGATCTCGTGCACGATCGCGAGTCCCTCGGGGGTGTTGATGTCGAGAGCGATGGATTCCTTGCCCTGCAACACTTTCGCTCCGCCCGCTTCGGGAAAGGCGACGAGTCCGCGGATCGAGTCTCCGGTCAGGGGCTCGACCTTGATGACGCGGGCACCGAGATCGGTCAGGAGGGTCGCGCCGTATGGCGCGGCGAACATCGAGCCGAGTTCGAGGACCGTCACTCCGGTGAGGGGAAGTTCGCCGGCCGGTGCCGCCATCGGCTCGGCGGTTGGGTTCCCGTTCGCGAGTGTGGCGACGATGTCGTCGGTGTCCGCACCCAGACGAGGTGCGGGCCGGAGCTCACTCAGCGGCGCACCGTCGACGTGGACGAGCGTCGACGGCTGCCGGACCGGGCCGAACTCCGGATCGTCGATCGTGACCACCCGTCCGTCGTGCTGAAGCTGAGGATGATCGAGTGCTGCGACCGGATCGTTGAAGATCTCGGCACTGACATCGGGGTTGGTGTCGAAGACGTGCTGCCATTCGGCGAGAGTGCGCTCACGCACCTTCGACAGCATCAACTCCCACAGCTCGACTCGCCGTTCGACGTCCTCGAACAGGGGTACTCCCTGCCAGTAGGGGTCCGTGAAGACGTGCGCGAGACCGAATTCGGTCATCATCGCGAAGAAGAGCCGGGGCTCGGTCTGGGCGAACTGGAGCCAGTGCCCGTCCTTCGTCTGTGCGACGAGCAGCGGGTAGATCAGGGGCGCTGCGGGGCGGTCCTGATCGTCGAAGGCGGACATCGGCTGGAATGCGTCGGGCCAGCGCTTGCACACGAGTTCGAAGAACCAGTTGTAGGTGTCCATCGAGGCGGCCCCGCGCAGCAGATCGGCTTCGACATGCTGTCCGGCACCGCTGGATTCGCGCTCGTAGAGCGCCGCGAGGATGCCCTGCAGTGCCGTCTGGGCCGCACCCCAGGAAGCCCACGGGGTCGGGGTGAAGGACGGCCCGGGCCGCTCCGACATCTTGGCCTTGCCGTGGAAGATACCCATCCGGGCGAGAACCAGCGCTTCGTACCCCTTGTCGTTCGACCACGGACCGCGAGTGCCCCAACCGGTGATCGAGGCGCTGACGAGACGGGAATTGAGCGCGTTCAGCTGCTCCGGGGTCAGTCCCAGGCGTCCGAGTGCGGAGGGCCGGGAGGTCGTGATCAGAACGTCCGCGGTCCGGACGAGGGAGTGCAGTGTGGCGAGGTCCCGCTCGTCGTGGAGGTCGAGCGTGATGCTCCTTTTTCCGCGGGCGAGCGCCGGCCAGCCGGTCAGGGTGCGGAGCGGGCTGCCGGACGGTGGTTCGACCATCACGACGTCCGCTCCGGCGTCGGCGAGGAAGACGCTCGCGTACGCGCCGGGCGTCGTAGTCGAGAGATCCAGGACTGTCAGACCTGCAAGGGGTGCGGTGGACGAGGAAGATACGGCGTTCACTTCAGACCTTTCGAAGGGGTACGCGAACGTGCGATGTGACATTTATAACTAACTAAGTGCACTACGTCTACAAGTTCATGAAAGTGCATCACTCAAGCCTTCTTGTGTCACTCCGGTCGCAGCGCAGCGCAGCGACTGGAAGGGGCACGCCGGCCGCGCCGACGTGCCCCTTCGTCCTGTGCCGGATCAGTCCCGAAACCGGAGCAGGCCCTCCTGTGTCGTGCTGGCGATGAGGGTGCCCCGTCGATCGAACAGGTGTCCGTGGGCCAGGCCGCGTCCGCCGCCCATCCAGGTGCCGCGCTGCTCGTACAGGTGCCAGTCGTCGGCGCGGAACGGCGCGTGGAACCAGACCGTGTGGTCGAGGCTTGCGAGTTGGAGTCCGGGCGTCTCGATGTGCCGAGCATGCGGAGGCAGGGTGGAGGAGATCAGGAACAGGTCCGAGCAGTATGCGAAACCTGCTGCTTGCGTGAGGGGTTCGGCTTCGAGCGGTTCGACGGTCCGGATCCACGCGCGCTGCCGGGGTGGGCGGGCTTCACCGCGGCGGTTCGCCAGCCGTGGGTATTCCTCGGGGAATCGGAAATCGACGCCGATATTCGAGAGGAGGGGGACCAGCCACCCGGCTTCGCTCAGTTCCGCAGCGCTCAGACTGTCCTCGATGGGTGGAAGCAGTTCCGGGGCGACGGCTGCCGTGCTCGCCGGCTCCTGGTGCTCGAGGCCGGTCTCGGCGCGCTGGAACGAGACGGTCGCGGAGAAGATCGTCCGGCCGTCCTGCAGGCCGCGCACATGCCTGGTCGTGAAGCTTCCGCCGTCGCGGAGCCGTTCGACCCGGTAGGTCACGGGTATATCGGTACGGCCGGGCTGGAGGAAATGTCCGTGGAGGGAGTGGACCGGCCTGTCGGGGGCGACGGTGGATCCCGCTGCGACCAGGGCCTGGCCGAGGGCCTGGCCTCCGTACATGCGCGGAGATCCGGTGTGGGCACTGCCCTCGAACGTGTCCTCGTCGACGCGAACCAGATCCAGGATGCGGGCAACGGGCGGCCGGCGGATGGCTCTCAGCTGCTCCAGGGATATTGCAGTCGTCATAGTTAACGAATATAACGAGGTTTAATAAATCGAGTCGAGATGTCGGATGGAGCAATCATGGAGTATCGCTATCTGGGGCGAACCGGAGTGCAGGTGTCGGCCCTGTGCCTGGGCGCGATGTCCCTGGGCCCGATGGGCAACGACGATGTGCAGGAGTGCACGTCGATCGTGCACCGCGCACTCGACGCCGGTGTGAACATGATCGACACCGCCGACGTCTACTCCGGCGGGAGGTCGGAGGAAATCGTCGGTGCGGCCATCGCCGGGCGGAGGGACGACGTCGTTCTCGCCACCAAGTTCTTCAATCCCATGGGCCGCGAGCGAAATCGGCGAGGTGCATCCCGCCGGTGGATCGTGCAGGCGTGCGAGGACAGCCTGCGCCGACTGAACGTCGACCACATCGACCTCTATCAGGTGCATCGGCACGACGAGGATACCGACCTGGACGAAACTCTGTCGGCGCTGTCGGACCTGGTGCGGTCCGGCAAGGTTCGGATGATCGGTTCGTCGACGTTCTCGGCGGAGACGATCGTCGAGGCGCAGTGGGCCGCCGATCGTCGCGGACATGTCCCGTTCCGTACCGAACAGCCGCCCTATTCGATTTTCGTCCGCGGCGCCGAGCGTGACGTCTTCCCTACCTGTCAGCGATACGGGATGGGGACCCTGGTCTGGAGTCCTCTCAACGGCGGATGGCTCACCGGCAAGTACCGGGACGGCGAAGAGCCTGCCGCCGATTCTCGATTCGCGCGTGTGCCGCGGGGCGCGTGGCGCACGGACTCTCCCGGTGCCCGTCGGAAGCTCGATGCGGTTGCCGAACTCGAGGTGATCGCGCGGGATGCCGGCACCGATCTCATCGGGCTGTCCCTCGCGTTCGCGATGCGGCACCCGGCCGTGACATCGGTGATCCTCGGGCCCCGCACGATGGGACAGCTCGAAAGTCAGTTTCCTGCAAGCGAAGTCGTCCTGTCGGACGAAACGCTCGATCGGATCGACAAGGTGGTGGCGCCCGGTACGACCATTTCGCGCGGCGACCTTGCCTTCGAGCCTCGCGCCGTTCGTGACGCGCGGTTGCGCCGCCGTTGACGAACCGTTGACAGTCGGAGGTTGATCAGAATACTGTTCTCAGAATTGCAATCTGAGAACAGTATTCCTGGTTTTCCGGGATGCCTCATGAAAGGCGATCCATATGACGTCGCTCGACGACAAGCACCTGCTCGCCGACCTGGCGCTGCGCGCCACCCGTGCGGGGCGGGAATGGCGAGACGGCCTCACGGTCTCCGGCGTCCGTCCCCTGACCGGCGGCTCGTCGAGCCTGACGTTCATCGCGGACGCCTCGTCGTCCGAGGGGGTCGAGCAGGTTGTCCTCAAGGTCGCGCCTCCCGGACTCGAACCCGTCCGCAATCGCGACGTCGTCCGGCAGGGGCGGTTGATGAACGCACTGCACGGGGTCCCGGGCGTGAAGGTGCCGGCGGTGTACTTCTCTGCGGACGGCGAGTCCCTCGAGGTGCCTCCGTTCGTCGCGATGGAATTCGTGACGGGGGAGTGTGTCGAGCCTCTTCTCGAGGACGCGCGATCGGATGAACTCCGCGCACAGACGCATGCGCGATTCCTCGACGCCGCCCGGATGCTCGGCAACCTGCATCGCGTGTCGCACGAGGACGTGGGGCTGGGATGCGAACCCGTCGTCACCCTGGAGTCTGAAATCGACCGTTGGACAAAGGCGTTCACCGCGGTCCCCGAGGACCTACAGGGGGACTACCGGGTCTGTGAGAAGGCGTTGCGCGCCACGATTCCGGCCCCGATGGCGCCTGTCGTCAACCACGGCGACTTCCGACTCGGCAACACCCTGTGTGACGGCGACCGGGTCACGTCCATCATCGACTGGGAGATCTGGTCGGTCGGCGATCCCCGGATCGATCTGACCTGGCTGACCTACTTCACCGACGAGGCCCGTCATCCCGCCCGCCCGCACGACGAACCGTGCGGAGCCCCGAGTATCGAGGCCGTCGTCCGGGAGTACGAGCGGTCGTTCGGCGGGACCGTTCCGGACCTGGCGTGGTTCGACGCCCTCACGCGGTACAAGGAGGCAGCCGCCACGGCACTGCTGATCAAGCGGGCCCGCAAGCACAACACGATGAACCCGTCGTTCGCGCGGATGGAACCGGCGCTGCCGGATCTCCTGCGCGAGGCGCTCACCCTCGTCGGCGCCTGAGCCGAGCGCAGCCCGTAGACCACGAACCACACGCAGGAGGAACCAACCATGTGGGATTTTCAGACGGAACCCGAGTTCCAGGCGAAGCTCGACTGGGTCGAGACCTTCGTCCGCGAGGAGTGCGAGCCGCTCGACCTGCTCTTCCCCCACCTCGGTCAGCCTTACAACACGGAGAACAAGGCCGCCCGTGCGATCCTGAAGCCTCTCCAGGACCGGGTGAAGGAGCAGGGCCTGTGGGCCTGCCACCTCGGACCCGAGCTGGGCGGTCAGGGATACGGCCAGCTCAAGCTGGCTCTGCTGAACGAGATCCTCGGCCGCTCCATGTGGGCCCCGACCGTTTTCGGCACCGCAGCGCCCGACACCGGAAACGCCGAGATCCTCGCGATGTTCGGCACCGACGAACAGAAGGCGCGTTACCTGCAGCCGCTGCTGGATGGCGACATCGTCTCGTGCTTCTCGATGACCGAACCCCAGGCGGGCGCCGACCCCAAGGAGTTCGTGTGCTCGGCCCGCAAGGACGGTGACGAATGGGTTATCAGCGGCGAGAAGTGGTTCTCGTCCAACGCGCGCTACGCGTCGTTCTTCATCGTTATGGCGGTGACCGACCCCGAGGCCTCGCCGTACCGGCGGATGTCGATGTTCGTCGTGCCCGCCGAGACGCCGGGAATCGAGATCCTCCGCAACGTCGCCGTGATGGGTGATCGCGAGGAACTCGACGAGGGGACACACGGCTACATCCGATACAACGACGTGCGCGTGCCGGCCGACGCGATCCTCGGGGGCCCGGGACAGGGCTTCGAGGTAGCGCAGGCACGCCTCGGTGGCGGCCGAGTTCACCACGCGATGCGCACCGTCGGCAAATGCCAGCGTGCCTTCGACATGATGGCAGAACGGGCGCTCTCGCGAACCACGCAGGGAGAGACTCTCGCGAAGAAGCAGCTCGTCCAGCAGTTCATAGCGGACTCCGCCATCGAACTCGCACAGTTCAGGTTGCTGGTGCTCAACACAGCCTGGGTCATCGACACCCAGCCGCACGGCGCCGCTCGCACGCAGATCGCGATGTGCAAGGTCGCGATGGCGAAGGTCTATCACGACGTCGTTCACCGGGCGATCCAGGTGCACGGCTCGCTCGGAGTCACCATCGAATTGCCGCTGCACGAGATGTGGGCGAATTCGTTGTCTCTCGGTCTGGCCGACGGACCCACCGAGGTTCACAAGGTCGCGGTTGCCCGCGGGATCTTGAAGGACTACAGCCCGGTCGAGGGTCTGTTTCCGTCCGAGCACATCCCCACCCGACTCGCCGCGGCGAAGGTCAAGCATGCCGACGTTCTCGAGAAGTACGGAATCGCATGAGCGACAGTCTTTTCGATCTCGAGGGAAAGGTCGCGTTGGTCACCGGCGGCAGCCGCGGACTCGGGCGCCAGATGGTGCTCGCCTTCGCGAAGGCCGGCGCCGACGTGGTGATCACCAGCCGCAAGATCGACGCGTGCGCCGCACTCGCCGCGGAGGTGGAGGCACTCGGACGCAAGGCGCTTCCGGTCGCGTGCCACGTCGGGAAGTGGGAAGAGATCGACGCACTGGTCGAGGCGGCCTACGAGACGTTCGGCAAGGTCGACGTACTCGTCAACAATGCGGGGATGTCGCCGGTCGCGCCGTCCTCGGCGGAGACGAGCGAAGAACTCTTCGACAAGGTCGTCGGAGTGAACTTCAAGGGCCCGTTCCGGCTCACCTCGCTGGTCGGAGAGCGTATGGCCGCGGGAGGTGGCGGATCGATCATCAACGTGTCCTCGTCCGGCGCGATCTTCCCCGCCCCGAAGTTCGGGCCCTATGCGGGTGCGAAGGCCGCTCTGAATGCTCTCACCGGGGTGTTCGCGCGCGAGTTCGGTCCGACGGTCCGGGTCAACACCATCTCGGCGGGGCCGTTCCTCACTGACATCGCCGACGCGTGGCCCGAGGAGTCGCGTCGCTCGACCCGCAGCGCCATCGGTCGCCCAGGGCAGCCGGAGGAGATCGTCACCACGGCGCTGTACCTCGCGAGCCCGGCGTCGAGCTACACGACGGGGTCGTTCGTCCGTGTCGACGGGGGTCTGTACTGATGCGGCACTGCACACCCGGCCGGGCGGGGTGGTAGACGATGCGTGCCGCCCGGTGTGACAGCTACGGTCCGCCCGACGTGGTGACGGTCCGCGATGTCCCGGACCCGACCCCCGGTCCCGGTGAGGTCGTCGTGGAGGTCCGGGCCGCGGCCGTCAACTTTCCCGATGTGCTGATGGTCGCCGACAAGTACCAGGTGTCCCTGCCTACCCCGTTCACGCCCGGTAGTGAGTTCGCCGGTGTCGTGCGGGCAGTGGGCGAGGGGGTCCGGTCGGTCGAAGCCGGCGATGCGGTCATGGGTTCGGCGATGAGCGGCGCCTTCGCGGAACTGATCTGCGTTCCCGCGGAGGGGCTCACCCCGGTGCCCGAAGGACTGGACTGGCCTTCCGCGGCCGCGTTCCGGGTCACGTACACCACCGCCTACCACGCCCTGGTCACCGCCGCAGGTGTGCGTCCGGGCGAGTGGGTTGTCGTGCTCGGTGCGGCCGGGGGAGTGGGAACCGCAACCGTCGACATCGCACACCGGCTCGGCGCCCGGGTCGTCGCGTGCGCATCGACTCACGAGCGCCTGTCGGCCGTGGCGGGCGCCGAAGCAGGGATCGCCTACGACTCCGAGGATCTCAAGGCGCGGATCAAGGAGATCACCGGCGGGGGCGCACAGGTCGTGATCGACCCGGTCGGTGGCAGGTACGCGGAGCCGGCGCTGCGGGCGTTGGCCCCCGGGGGCCGGTTCGTCACCGTCGGTTATGCCGCGGGCGAGATCCCGCGCATCCCGCTGAATCTGGTTCTCCTGAAGGATCTGACGGTGCGCGGCGTCGAACTGCGGACCCTTGCCCAGCGCCACCCGGATGCTCCTGCGGGCGCGGCGCGTGCCCTCGCCGATCTCGTCGCAGGGGGGATGCGGCCGCTCGTCTCGCGGGTCTTCGACCTCGACCACGTCACCGATGCGTTGAACAGTCTGAGCGATCGGACCGCGGTCGGGAAGGTCGTCGTCGCGATCGGCGACGGCTGCTAATCTCAGAATCGCATTCTCAAAGTTCTCGGAGGTAGGGAGGTGGCGTCGATCGTGTCCACCATCCACAGTGACGCGCTCGACGCGGACTTCCTGGTGGTCTCCGGGGGACGGCAGTTGCGGCGCGCGGTCCGTCCGGCCCGCCAGGAGGCCTACGACGCCGAGGTACGGACTCTGATCCGGGCTACCTCGGAGGTCATGCTGCGGAAGGGCTGCACCGAGGTTCCCAAGGTCAGCGAGATCGTCCACGAGGCGGGCATCACGAACCAGGCGTTCTATCGGCACTTCCGAAGCCGCGACGACGTCATCGTCGCCACCTACGAGCAGGGGCTGGTCACCGTCTACGCCTACCTTCGCCATCGCGTCGGCAAGGAGTCCTCCTGGCAGGGCAAACTCGACGCGTGGATCGACGGGATACTCGCGCAGATCGAAGACCCGCGCCTGGCCGATCTGAGCACCGTCATCCAATGGAACGTCGCTCAGATCGCAAGGGACAAGACGGAAATCGAGCCGGTGGGGAAGAATCTCATCCGCTCGCTCCTCTCGTCGATCATGGCAGAGGCGGGCGTGGCCGAACCCGATCGGCAGGCGTTGTTCGTCGACACCCTCGTGACCGGTGTCGCGGCCCAGTGCATGAACTCGGGCAGGCAACCGACTCCCGCAGACAGGGATGCGCTCGTCCGCTTCTGCCGGTCCGGGACCTTGGACGCCCTCGACGGTCGATGACCACTCCGCCACGCCCTGTTCGTGCACATCGATCTCGGCGTGAAGCGCGGAACACGGGGGCCGGACACTGAGGTTTTCTCACCAGGCGGGGGCTTGTAGGTGAAGAAGCACGAGGGCGGCAGCGGTTATCGCGCCGATCCTCCACGGACACAGACTGA